>JAUVBX010000081.1 GCA_030590985.1 Lutibacter sp.
ATTACGCACACAACAATGTATATAAAAATAAGCGAGATAGCAGTAATATCAGAGTTTGTAGACCGTTTAAACTTTCTTGTAAATTGAAATATTTGTACTCCAAAACCGCTTACTTTTCATATACTAAACGTTGTAAACAATTTGAAAAAGATGTACTTTACTAAAATAATTGATGGAAAATAAATCAATTTGTATTGCATTAAAATTTAAATTATTAAAACTCTTATCTATTAATCCAAAAATTCTTATATTAAAAAATTCTTCTTAAATTTTAACTAAAATCTTTTTAATATTTTACTATGACCAATGCAAATTCAACAATAACTTTCTCTTGTGGTGCAATTATGAAAAATAGATTTATGTTAGCTCCATTAACTAACCAACAAAGTCATGAGAATGGTCAACTATCTAATGATGAACTAAAATGGCTAACTATGAGAGCAGAGGGTGAATTTGGTTTGGTAATGACTTGTGCCTCTCATGTTCAAGAAATTGGAAAGGGATTCCCTGGTCAACTAGGTATTTTTAGTGATAACTTAAACGAAGGACATATAAAATTAACAACCAATATTAAAGAACAGGGAAGTTTAGCCGTTATTCAATTACACCATGCAGGAATACGCACTCCTGCTGAATTAATAAATGAGAATCCTGTTTGCCCTTCTAATAATGAAGAAACCAATGCGCGCGGTCTTACGTTAGAAGAAGTTAAACAACTAAGAGATGATTTTATTACTGCAGCTATTCGCGCCAAAAAATGTGGTTATAATGGTGTTGAAGTTCACGGTGCTCACGGTTATATTTTAACTCAATTTTTAAGTTCAGAAATAAATAAAAGAACAGATGATTATGGTGGTTCACTATTAAATAGGTCTCGACTGCTATTTGAAATAGTTGATGCAATTAGAGAAAAATGTGGCAAGGATTTTTTACTTGGCGTTCGACTATCTCCCGAAAGATATGGAATGGATATTGAAGAGGTAAAATGGGTTTGTCAGAGATTAATTAATGTAGGAAATATTGATTTTTTAGACATATCCTTATGGGATAGCTTTAAAATTCCTTATAAAGAAAAATATCAAAAAATCACATTATTAGAACACTTTAATAACTTAGATTTTAAAAAGGTAAAATGGACCGTTGCTGGAAAAATCAGTAACGCTGTTGATGTACAAAAAATTTTAGATTCTGGAGTAGATTTTGTGTCTATTGGAACTTCAGCAATTTTACATCACAACTTTCCAAAACTGGTTATAGAAAACCCTACTTTTAATCCAATTGCAATTCCGGTTTCAGAAGAACATCTTAAAAAAGAAGGATTAGGTGAAAAGTTTGTAGAGTATTTAAAAAGATGGCCGGATTTTGTAAAATAACAATTTTACAAAATATATTTTTCCTGAATTTTACTGTTTAGTGTCAGCAAAAAATAAACTTTTAGAGTGTTAAACCTTAAAAAAAATAACTGACTAAGAAAAAACGCTACACAACAATGGCTATAATTCATTGTGGTTTTGTGCCTCACCAAAGTTTAGTATATTTAACACGGCTGATTTATAGCGGAAAATCCTAGCGGATTTGTCCACAACGAAATAATAGCCTAACCGCTAGCAACAATTATGAGATACTATATGATAATAACATTTTTCTTGATTGTATTGTACGCATGCAACACAGAAACCAAGAAGAATGATATAAATGAAACTACCCCTATCCAAGAGGAGAAGGCATATATTAAAATCTCTAGAGATAAATATAACGATCAATTATATGGTTTTTGGTTGGGACAATGTATTGCTAATTGGACTGGTCTGGTTACAGAGATGGATAAAATCGGCAATATCGGTGAAATAAAAACAGGAAACTTTTACACTAGAGAGGACTGGGGAAAACCTGATCAACCCAGTATCTGGGGAGAAGGTATTCCAAGCGACTTATCCCCAATTATTGATTTTGTTTTTAGAGACACCAATGAAATTTGGGGGTCGGATGACGATACCGATATAGAATATATGTACCAGCATCTTCTTTACACCTACGATAAAAGTATTTTATCTCCAATTCAAATACGTGATGGCTGGTTAAAACATATAAAACATGAAGAGGAGAATTTTTTATGGGTCTCCAATCAAAAAGCATTTGATCTAATGAAGGAAGGTGTTTTACCTCCTGAGACAGGAAGCCCGCATAAAAATGAACATTTTGAAATGATTGATGCACAATTAACCACAGAGATATTTGGATTATTCGCCCCAGCCAGACCTGATATTGCCTTGAAAATTGCTCATTTACCCATTCAGACAACTGCTAGAGAAGAGTCCGAATATATTTCAAAATTTTATGTAAGCATGTATGCTTTGGCTTCAATTACGGATTCTCACAAAACCATGAGACAACAAATATATTGGATGGCAAATCAGGCAAGAAATATACTCGCTGACAGTTCATATGCCGCTCATATGTTTGATTATACTCTGAAATTGTATGAGTCGGGTATCTCATGGGAACAAACAAGAGATTCTATCTACTACAGATACCAGGTTAACCAAAAAGATGGATACGATATTACTTCAAAAAACTTATACTGTAATGGCTGCTTTGCAGCGGGAATAAACTTCGCCGCAAGTTTAGTAAGCTTGTTTTATGGAGAAGGGAGTTTAAAGAAAACCATAAAAATTGGAACGTTAACAGGATGGGACTCAGATAATCCAACGGCCACCTGGGGCGGATTAATTGGTTTTATGATTGGAAAAGAAGGCATAGAAAAAGTTTTCGATAGAAAATTCTCAAATCAATATAATATACATAGAACCAGACAAAATTTCCCTAATGAGGGTATCGACTCTTTTGAAAATATGGCTGAAAAAGGATTAATTGTAACAGATAGGGTAGTAAAAGAAGAAATGGGAGGAACCATTGATTTAGAAAAAAACACATGGATTATTCCTCTAAAGGACAGAAAATGAATAAAGCGAAAAGCTACTAAAAATATATAAAATTAATAGCCGAGATAATAGTAATTAAATAGCTTTAGCCCGCTTCAAACTTTTTGTAACTTGGCAAGAAAGTGCCACACAGTCGGCTGCTATTCTTATACTAACCGTTGTATGCAATGCCTATTAATGAACATAACTGAAATAAAATAATAATTGAGTTGACAATGGAGTTTAACAAAACAGAATTGAATAAAGTAATTCGCGGAGCAAAGAAAGCAAGCTACAATAAAGATGAGATTTACTCTATTTTAGATGCAACAGAAATTTGCAACATAGCTTTCAATTTAAAAGGAAAGGCTTTCGTACAACCAATTAATTTTGGCAGAAATGGTGATTTATTGTTTATACATGGTTCTACAAAAAACAGAATGACAAATGCATTAATTGAGTCTGGAGAAGTATCATTAAGTGTAATGATTTTAGATTCAATGAAACTTACCAGATCTGCATTTCACCATTCTGTTAATTATCGTTCTGTTGTCATATTTGGAAAAGTAAGAGAGTTAACTTCAGATAAAGGAAAACTTACAGGATTAAAAAGTATAATCAATCATTTTGTCCCAAATAGATGGGAATTCTGTAGAAAACCTAATGAAAAAGAGTTAAATGCAACAAAAGTGATTGAGATTAAAATTGAAACTGCCTCAGCAAAAATTGCAAATGCACCTTTTAAAGATAATAAAGCGGACTATAATTTAGATTTTTGGGCAGGAGAAATACCTGTTAAAACAATATATGAATATCCTATTCCTGACAAAGAATTGAACCAAGAAATTGAAATACCTTCTCATGTTTTAGATTTTTATAACAAGAGGAAAAATGGGATATAATACATTTAAAGACCATAGTTAAAAAAACACATGCATACAACAATGCATAACCAAAATTGCTAAATTCAATAAAATAGAATGTATCTAAATCTTAATTTTATAAATTTATCAAACGAAAAATTGCAATAGCCAAATCGCAACTTTGGTTTTTCTAAATCGTTGTAATACATTTAAGAATGAATAAACTTTTGCAAACAGAATTTGGATTACAAGAAGTTGAGCTTAAAAAACTTAATGGCTATGATAATGCAAACTATCTTATTAAAACCGATAGTAATAAATACATCTTTAAAACATATGAGTATAATGATGAATTATTAGATTTTGTTAAAGCAGAAAATGAAACACTTTTGTTTCTTCAAAAAAAAGATAAAAGTAAATATCCAACACCAATTCAATTTAAAGACAATTCATATATTAAAATCCTTAATATAGAGAGTGAAAAACGAATTTGCAGAATGCTCTCTTTTCTTGATGGTCAATTTTTGGGAGATGTAACACATACAAAAAAAATATTTCAATCATTCGGAATGTCTCTTTCCGAAATGAATTTAAGCCTTCAAAGCTATAAAAACCACACTATTATGTCAAGGCAGTGGGAATGGGACATTCAGTATTTAGATTTGAATAAAAAATACATCAATGATATCCCTGATGCCAAAGACAGAAATACCGTAAACTATTTTTTTCAACAATTTGAAGAAATAGTAAGACCCGTTTTGCCGAGTTTAAGAAAACAAATCATTCATAATGATGCCAACGAATGGAATGTACTTTCTAAAAATGGAGAGGTTTCAGGTTTTATTGATTTTGGAGATTTAGCTCACTCATTACTTATTAATGAACTCGCAATTGCCATAACTTATGCTTGTTACGACAAGAAAAACCCATTAGAATGGGCTTCAATTATTTTAACATCATATCACAGTAAGTTACCAATTAAAGAAGATGAAATAAAAGTTCTTTATTATTTAATAGCGGCCAGATTAGTGATAAGTGTCTGTAACTCTGCTCATTCAAAAAAAACAGACCCGCAAAATACTTATGCATCATCAAGTGAGAAATCAGCTTGGAAAATGCTCTATACCTGGCTAAGTATTAACCCAATAAATGCAGAAAATAATTTTAGAACAGCCATTGGACTAACTGTAGAACAACCACAATCCATAGAAGAAGAAGTTAAAAGAAGACATCAACACATCAGTCCCATATTATCGTTAAGTTATAACAGACCAATTTATATGGTTCGTTCAGCATTTCAATATATGTACGATGCTTATGGCAATACATTTTTAGATGCCTATAATAATATTCCGCACGTAGGGCACTCACATCCAAAAGTTATAGAAGCAGGTCAAAGGCAAATGGCAAAACTAAATACCAACACAAGGTATCTTTATGACCAATTATCTGAATATGCCGAAAAATTAGTGTCGAAATTTCCATCTTCATTAAACAAAGTATTTTTTGTAAATTCGGGTAGTGCCGCAAGCGATTTGGCCATCCGAATTACTAAAATTCATACTGGGTATGAAAAATTAATGGTGATGGAATACGGCTATCACGGACATACTCAAACAGCAATAGATATTAGCGATTATAAATTTAACAACCCAAAAGGACAAGGGCAAAAAGATTTTATCTTAAAAACTAAAATTCCAGATACATACAGAGGAAAATACACAACTAATGATGGTAGTGCAGGTAAAATGTATGCACAAGAAGCAATTGAACAAATAAATAATTCAGATTTGCCTATTGCAGCGTTTATTAGCGAAGCAATTGTTGGTTGTGCAGGGCAAATTCCATTAGCTGATGGATATTTAAAAGAAATATACCCTGCTATACAAAAGCAAGGTGGTATTTGCATAAGTGATGAAGTACAAACAGGCTTTGGACGTTTGGGTGATTATTTTTGGGGATTTGAAGCACAAGGTGTTGTGCCAGATATGGTAATTATAGGTAAGCCAATGGCAAATGGTCATCCTATGGGAGCAGTAATATGTACCAATGAAATTGCCGAATCATTTAGCAAAGGAGTAGAGTTCTTTAGTTCATTTGGTGGAAATCCCGTTTCCTGTTCCATTGCCATTTCGGTTTTAGATGTGATGGAAGAAGAAAAATTGCAAGAAAATGCAAAAGTTGTGGGTGACTATTATAAATCACTTTTTTTAGAACTACAAAAAAAATATGATTGTATTGGAGATGTAAGAGGCTCAGGTTTATTTCTGGGAGTGGAAATTATTAAAAATAGCAGCTTAGAACAAGATACCAAATTAGCACATCATATCAAAAATGAACTTAGAAATAGAAATATACTTATTAGCACCGATGGTCCTTTTGACAGCGTAATTAAAACTAAACCCGCACTCAGCTTTACCAAAGCAAATGCAAAAAAAGTTGTAGATAATATTGATGAAATATTAAAAACGTATTACAACAAAGCATAAAAAATAATAGCCTAAATGGTAGTAATATCAAGGTTTATAGCCCGTTTGAACTTTCTTATAAACAGAAAGATTATTGCTTCGTAATCGCTTACTTTTCATATACTTAGAGTTAGGCGTAACTAAAACAAGAGAAATCCATGAAAATAAAAAATATCATTTATACAATAATTCTTTTCACAAGCTTTTCAGCATGTAAAGATGAACCGTTAATGAAAAAAATAGATGTCCCTTCTATTGTTAAATCTGGGGACTTCTTTTATCAACCAGATGTATATCCAGTGGATGAGTTTAGGTTTAGGTCTCATTCTGGAATCATAATTGTTCCTGAAAATAGAAGTAAACCTGATTCAC
>JAUVBX010000015.1 GCA_030590985.1 Lutibacter sp.
ACTAGTAAAAGAGACTGTCTGAAAAAACAGTCTTTTTTTATCACAAAACTTTAATTAATTAAAAACTGGACGAGAAGTTTATCCCGAGAGAGGAACGAATCGAGGGAAGTCCAGTCCCCGCTATAAAACAAAAACACCGAAAAATATAGATTTTTCGGTGTTTTTTAGTAAAATATATTTTGTATTACTTCTTAAGTAAATCTCTAATCTCAGCTAATAAATCATTATCTGATGGACCTGCAGGTGGTGTAGGAGCTTCTTCTTTTTGTTTCTTTACCTTATTGTAGGCTTTTACTATTAAAAACATAACGAAGCCAATAATTAATAGGTTAATAATTGTGTCAATCCATTCTCCATACATAATTGAATTTTCAGCAAGGGTTACTTTTCCATCTGCATCAACAACAGCCTCATCAAGTATCAGTTTCCACTCTTTAAAGCTTACACCTCCTGAAAAGTGACTAACGAAAGGCATAACAATAAAACTTACAAATCCTTTTACAACAGCACCAATGGCACCAGCCATGATCACGGCAACAGCAAATTCAATAACATTTCCACCAGCAATAAATTCTTTAAACTCTTTCCACATAATATTTGGGTTTTAAATTAATTAATACGAAGCAAATATAACAAATTATCTTTTTTTTAAGTATTAAGTTAATAATACTATTCTTCTAGGAACTCGTTGTGTAATTGCAGTCAATATTTCGTATGAGATTGTACCTGTGTTTTTTGCCAATTCTTCTAAAGTTTCTTGAGTGTCAAAAATATAGACTACGTCACCTTCTTTACAGTTTATGTTTGTTACATCAACCACAATCATATCCATACAGACATTTCCTAACAAAGGTGCTTTCTTTCCATTTATACTTACAAAACCCACACCTCTACTCCAAGTGCGCGGTATGCCGTCAGCATAACCTATCGGTAATGTTGCAGAAATTGTTTTTTCCTTAGCTATAAACCTTCGGTTATAGCCTACTGAATCTCCTTTATTCAAAACTTGTATCTGTGATATAAGCGTTTGTAATTTCGCAACATTCTTTAATTTAGAAGTCCATTTTGGATTATTGGCATAACCATACAAACCTATACCCACACGAACCATATCAAAATGTGCCTTTGGATAGTTTACAATCCCTGATGAATTGGCAATATGACTTAAAAATGGATAGGATATTTCCTTTTTGACAGCTTCTCTAATCTCATTAAAATAATTAATTTGTTTTTTGGTAAAGTTGCGTTCTTTTGAATCATCACTTGCTACCAAATGCGAATAAACAGAATTTACTCGTATCACCTTACTATTAGTTATTTTTTCAAAAATTAGTGGAATATCATCTTTTAAAAAACCTAAACGATTCATTCCTGTATTAAATTTAAGATTGATTGGAAAATTATTTATTCCCTTTTCCTTAAGTACATCAATAAACTTATTTAAAATTCTAAAACTGTAAATATTGGGTTCTAACTGATAATCAATAGAATCATTCAAATCATCAATTAACGAATGAAATACCATAATGGGTGTTTTTATACCTGCCTTCCGTAAGGCAACACCTTCATGAGTGTATGCCACTCCAAAATAATCAACATTGTGTTTTTCTAGATATTTGGCAATATCAATCGCATCATGTCCATAAGCAAATGCTTTGATTACAGGAACAAGTTTAACTCCAGATTGTAATTTTGATTTAAAAAAAAGAAAATTGTGTAAGAGTGCATTCAAATCAATACTTAATAAAGTACCCGTATCTTGTGACATGATGACTTATTCAATTGGTTCTTACTTGTTTTTTTCGTCGTTTTGAATAGCTTTATAATAAGCTGCTCTACTGAGTGGTTCATAGCTATCTGTCTCTCCCAACACAACTAAATCTTTATCTGCAGAAGTACGATGACTATAATGTGCTAAATTACCAGTACGCGTACATACGGCATGTACTTTAGTTACATATTCTGCCGTTGCCATGAGAGCAGGCATTGGACCAAATGGATTTCCTTGAAAATCCATATCAAGACCTGCGACAATTACCCGTATACCTCTATTAGCTAAATCATTGCAAACACTGACGATTTCATCATCAAAAAACTGTGCTTCATCAATACCAACAACTTCTACATCGCTAGTTAACAAACGAATATTCTCTGCTGCTGGAACAGGTGTAGAACGTATTTCATTTGAATCGTGTGAAACAACTTTTTCATCGTCATATCTAGTATCGATTGCTGGTTTAAAAATCTCAACCTTTTGTTTGGCAAATTGAGCACGCTTTAATCTGCGTATTAATTCTTCTGTTTTTCCCGAAAACATAGAACCACAAATTACCTCAATCCATCCAAATTTTTCGTTATAATTTACTGTGTTTTCGAGAAACATTTACTGCCTTTTTAATTTTTATTATGATAGAAATAATCTCATTTTACTATCTTTACAAATGTAAAAAAATATCAATTGTATTTTTAAGATAATTCAGGTAACTTATGCACAATATTTCAAAGGAAAATATTCAAGATTTAGTCAATCAATTAATTTCCATTGCTTCAGGTGAAGACACTCAATTGTTACTCGAAAAAGCACGGGAGTTATATGAAAAAACGACAATATTGCATTATTCTAAAACATCTGATGAAGAAATGCTAATCCCAGAAACTATTTCAGACACTGAAAATGAAGAAATTGATCAAGTTATAGATTCTGACATCTCAGATACTTTAGCTACAGATTTATCAGTTCAAGAACGCATCCAACAAATAATGGAAACAGCACCAAATTTTAATATGAGTTCGAAAACTGAAACACCACCAATTGACAAACCCGTTTCTATCGATCCTACTTTTAAAGAAGAACAAAATAAAAACCTACCAAAAGTAACCATTCAAGATGAATTTAAAGATGCTATTTCAGCTGATTATGCCGCTGATTTATTTGAAAAAGCAGAAAAAATTGAGATAACAAAGAAATCTTTAAATGATAAATTATCTCAAAAACAAGTACAAATCGGATTAAATGATAGAATTGCTTTTGTAAAACACCTATTTAACGGAAGTCAAGCAGATTTTAACAGGGTTTTGTCACAATTAAATTCGTTTCAGACAGAAACACAAGCAAAATATTTTATTGAATCTGTAGTGAAACCAGACTACAACTGGGAAGGCAAAATTGAATATGAAGAACGATTAATCGTGTTAGTTGAAAGAAAATTTTTGTAATAAACTAAGAATTTAAGTTATCTATTATTTGATTGATTTTATCCTTATTTAAGGTGTAATCTTTTAACTTTTTACCTCGATATCGATAATATAAAAACAAAGGCATTAAAATTAATGCAAAAGCTAAAACTCCTATGCCTACAATAGTATTACCCAAGTGATGATCTTGATTGAGTAGATAAAAACCTACTACAAAATCAATTAGAACAATAAATAGTATAATGCGTATTGTAAGTTTCATGAGTTAATGTTGATTCATTTTTTTTGTTAAATGTAACATCTATTCAAATTTTTGCAACTGCTAATAAAAGACTTGCTTCATTTTTTTTACTACTCCCAATAAATATTTGATTATCAATAACGATTACAGGTCTTTTTAAAAAAGTATATTCATCTAATAACAATCTGCGATAATCTTTCTCTGTCAAATCTTGATTTTTAAGTCCCATTTGATGATACTTTTTAGCTCTTCTACTAAAAAGATTTTCATAACTACCTGATAATTTTTTCATCTTATCCAATTGACAGAGACTGATAGGTTGACTTTTAATATCTATCAATTCAAATTTATCTGTAGGCAAATTTTTAAGAATTCGCAAACTGGTATTGCAGGTCTTAAGAAAATAAATAGTTCTCATATTAATTTAAAATGCTAATTTCGACAAATATATTTTAATAACCATATAGATGAAGTTTAATACAAAAGCAATTCACGGTAACCAAAAACATGATCCCTCTACAGGAGCAGTCATGCCACCAATATATCAAACCTCGACCTACGCTCAAAAAAGTCCAGGACAACATAAGGGTTTTGAATATTCTCGTACAGGAAACCCTACTCGATCAGCTTTAGAAAATGCTTTTGCTAGTTTAGAAAATGGAAAATTTGGTCTAGCTTTTGGATCGGGTCTAGCTGCAATTGATGCCGTAATGAAGCTGTTAAAACCAGGTGATGAAGTAATCTCAACTAATGATTTATACGGGGGAACTTATCGTTTGTTTACAAAAATATATGAAAAATTTGGCATAAAATTTCATTTTATTGGATTTAGGAATACCAATACTCTATCCAAATTAATAAATAAAAAGACTAAACTAATATGGATAGAAACACCAACTAATCCTATGTTGAATATAATCGATATAGAAGCAGTTGTTAAAATCGCATCACAGCATAAGATCTTAGTAGCCGTAGACAATACTTTTGCAACTCCTTATTTACAACTTCCTTTAGATATGGGTGCAGACATAGTGATGCATTCTGCAACAAAATATTTAGGTGGGCACTCTGATGTTGTAATGGGCGCTCTCGTTGTAAATGATAAGGATTTATCAGAAAAATTATATTTCATACAAAATGCAAGTGGCGCTATTTGTGGACCGATGGATAGCTTCTTAGTATTACGAGGTTTAAAAACTCTACATGTTCGTATGCAAAGACATTGTGAAAATGCGGCCATTATTGCGAATTACTTAGAAAAGCATCCTAAAATTGAAAAAGTGTATTGGCCAGGGCTTAAAACACATCCTAATCATAAAATTGCTAAAAAACAGATGAATGATTTTGGAGGAATGCTTTCATTTTCGACAAAAGGGAATTATAAAGTAGACGCTATGAAAGTTGTAGAAAATCTAAAAATATTTACTCTAGCAGAGTCTCTTGGAGGCGTTGAGTCTCTTTGTGGTCATCCAGCAACAATGACACATGCGTCAATTCCAAAAGAAGAACGTGAAAAAACAGGAGTTACTGATTCACTAATTAGACTAAGTGTTGGTATCGAAGATGTTTCAGATCTTATAGATGATCTCGAGCAAGCTTTAATGATAATTTAAATTATAAATACTACCCCTTAATTTTTCCTTAAGAACCATGTTGAAGCCTTAGAGTCTTTTCCAAATGTGAAAACATAACCTACGTTTAAATAATACAACCAATCATTGTGTTTGTTTGGAACAAACTCGGTATCAGGGTTTAAGCCGTCAATATAATCACTGTTAAAATATTGCCATCGCGTATCAATAATAAATGCTGAAACCTCATCCAACTTAAATCTTAGGCCACCACTAAACATTAAAGAAAATGTCAACTCAGAATCTACATCAATTACATTTTCTTTTTGATATGCTGGTATAGTGGCTACTGCTTCAACCTTAGGCATACTATAGCCAGCCATTATTCCTCCGCCAATATAAGGGGAAACTTTTTTTCTTTTACCAATAACATAATCAGGTATTGCAAAAGGATGATATTCTAATATTGTCCCAAAATTTATAACCGAACTAGAGCCACTCATATTTTGAAGTTTTACTGCATCCGCTGTATTTTCTTCAACATACCTTCCAAAATGATTCAAATTAGCTTTAAGGTAAGATACCTCCATTTTTAATTTTAAATGCTTTTGTGACCAATTTGGTGAAGGACTAAAAGATGGATCATTATTGAAAAAGTTCAAATACATAGAAGCGCCAACTGCCAAGCCAACATTACCAGTAACACCACTCTTAAAGTCACCTCTTTCTCCATAATCAGTTTGAAAAGAAGCAAGACCAAAATTTAAACTTGCCTCATAACTAGCATTAATTTGTGCTCCCAAATTAGTGTAAAAAAAAAGGATAAAAGGAAGTAGGATAAATAATTTGTAACGCATTTTTTTATTTATTTAAAAAATTCTAGTTGAATTAAAAGCAAATACAAATATATACAAATTTAAAAAAGAACATCAATTTATAATAAAATTTTCAGAAATACTCCAATTTGCTCTAACATCAATTACTTTGTTATAATAAAACACTTTTTCTGGTTGGATTTTTTTTATAAAACTGCCTGTATCCCACTTTTTATTGTCATTTTGATCATAAATAGCTCTCAGTTGATACTTTCCTGGTTGAAGTAAAGAATACTTCAATTCTTTTGAATTTTTTAAAAAGTCTTGTACTATAAGAGTTCCTGATTCTGTCAAAAGTTCAATGATAATTGGTGTTTCAATATCTATCTTAATAGAAATGTTAATCTCTCCATAATCTTCTGTGCTTTTAGTATTAAACGAAACACGTAAACTATCATTCTCCTGTCCTAAAAAATCTACTACACCCGAAGGAAGAATTGTCAACACATAAGAGGTATTTGCTCTTTTGATGAAATCTACTAAAAATCTATCTCCCAATTTATCTTTACTAATTCTAAATGGAATTTCTAAAGAATCTTTATCTAGTAATTTTATTTTTGAAGTTTCTATCTTAAAAATTGGTGTATTAGATAAAATATATAATGAATCTTTTAAATGAAGTGTTTTTTTTATGTTCTTAGAAAGTTGTAAGCTGTCAACTTCTTTTATTCTTAATCTTTGTGAGTAATCAATAACCGTATCTTTATGCTTAATACTAATTAATAAAGAATCTGTATCAATGTTTCGATACCAAATATGTAAGCTATCCTTAAGTCTGTCTTTGTAACTTAAGAAATCAATAGGTTTTCTATATTTATCACGTAAGTCTTCTACTGCTGCATCAATTGAGCCCTCATAACCAATAATTAAATGATTCTTACTTAATTCTGAAATATTTTTAATGGCAAATTCGCGCTTCTCTTTAAATAATTTTAACTCATAAACCGTACCTGTTAAAACATCTATAGCCTCATCTAGAAATCCTATTTTATCTTCTTTAGGATCAAAAAGCAAATTTTTATTAATATCATTTAAAGCAATTAATTGATATTTTCCACTTTTTATATTCGTGATAGAAAAATTGATACTATCAAGTGTATTGCCGACATAACTCGGCTTCCTTTTATAAACGATAGAATCATTATAGCTGCTATCTTTAGCATACAATAAAATTGAAATATTTGATGTGGATTCTTGCAAAAAAGCATCTTTAACAATCCCTGAAACTTCTAAGGAATCAATAATATCACCAGTTGAAAATAAATATTTAAACTGTTTAAGTGAATTACCTTCAGAATTATCAATAATTGCATTGCCAAAACTAAATGTATAAGTTGTGTTTTCTTTTAGAGTATCTGTAATTTTTATGGTAATAAATTTACTTGGAAAACCAAGAGGTGTTATTTCGGGAGGATGATTTAAAGGAGGTGAAATAACTAATTGTTGATTTAAATCTTTAAATCTAATATATTCATTAAAACTAATTTTTATTTTCTCTCCTTTGTAATTAGTGCTTTTAAAATCAGGTGTTGCACTAATAATTATTGGAGGCACAATATCCTTTTCTCCGCCTGTGGGTCTCCCAACTCTTGCACAATTTGAAATACTGAGTAGTATTATCAATAATATAAAAATAAAACTATACTTCACTTATATATAAAAAATTCCCAGTTTTATGGATTAATTTAATAAATTCATATTCTCAAAAACAAAGAAACAACAATTATCTACAAAATATGATAAGGGATACACAAAAACCTGTTAACATTTAATAATAATCTGATACAACCATCGTAGCTATACTTATTTTTACATTTAGAGTTTTTAAAATTTCATTTGAACATGCTTCTAAAGTTGCACCTGTTGTAAAAACATCATCGACCAACAACACGTGTTTTCCCTTTAATTTATTAATGTCAACAATATGAAAACGTTCATGAATTTTTTCGAAACGACTAAATCTCGTCTTTTTTGTTTGACTGCTAGATTTTCCCACTTTTATTAAAATATCATTATAAACAGGAATATTGAGTTCTTTAGAAAGTTGATCCCCAAAGATTGTTAACTGATTGTAACCGCGTTGTTTATATCTTTTCGGATGAAGTGGGACCAATACAATACCATCAATATTTTCAAAACGTTTACTCTCTCTTAGTTGTCTACCCATCCACTCTCCAAAGAATATACCTACTTCTTGTCTGTTTTTATATTTTAATGAATGTATAAGAATTTGAACAATTCCTTTTTTTCTAAAAAACAATAAAGCGGTTCCAGCCATAATCGGAATTCGTCCTTGAAATGCTTTTTCTATCAAATTATCTGAACTATCACAAAAATCTGTTTCAGGTAGTTGGTGGCGACAAGTACTACATATTACACGTTCATTTTGCATAAGATGACTGTCACACGTCAAACATAATTTAGGATAAAAAATATTGACAATACTTTGAAAAAAGTTCATAGATAATTCAATTTTCTAACAATTTAATACGAATACAAAGTTATCAATTATAATTATAAAATTTATATCTTTGTAACTTCGACCATTAGGTCATTTAATCCCTTTTTTAAATACATATATATTTTATGAACCAATCAACAATTTCATCGGACACAAAAAATCAAAATAATAGTTCAAAAATTACTATTATTATTTTAGCAATTTTACTGGCAGTTTTAGCTTTTTTTGCGTATCAAAATTATTATAAAAATCAAAAATCAGAACATAAGCTCATTGAAGAAAAATTAGAAATCCAATCTGATTTGGATGAAAAAATTATAGAACTAGATAAGGCTATAGCAGATAATTCTACAATGGAAGTAGAACTAACAGAAGCCAAAAATAATTTAATTGCTTTTAGAGACTCAGTTCAAAACTTAAAAGTATTGAACTATAATATTATAAGAAGATATAAAAATAAACTTGCTGTTTTAGAAGTTTCAAATAAAAAATTATTATATATCTCTGACTCTCTTAAAATTGCAAATTTCAATATATCTATAGAAAGAGATAGTGCTCAAGCAACTGTACAACGTCAAGCTTCTACAATAGTAGTGCAGACTCAAAAAAATGATAGTTTATTATTTCAAAACACGGATCTAAATGAAAAGGTTGCTAGAGGAGCAGCACTACATATTAGTAATGTATCTGCGATAGCAATGAAAGAACGTAATGGAGGTAAATTAAAAGAAACAACTAGAGCAAATAGAGCAGATGCCTTTAGAATTAGTTTTAAAATTAGAGCAAATGCAATCACAGAATCAGGTTTAAAAAAAGCACATATCGTTATTCTAAATGCCGCTGGAAACACCCTTAGTGCCATTGGCTCTTTTACTAATACAACTGGACTAGATATTCCCTACTCTGATGTTACAGATATCGAATACAACAACGAAGATATCGAGGTCATTGCAGTTACTAATATTTTAGAAAAAGATCTTGAAAAAGGAGATTATTATGTTAGAGTTTATCTTGAAAATAGATTATTGGGGACTACTAAGGTTAATCTGAAATAGTAATAAGGAAACCTAAATTTAGTGTGAATTTTTGGTTATAAAACAAGTTTTTGTACTTTTACAGAGATTTGATTTATAGAAATTCGATATTTATTAACCCTTACTAAATATTTTTTATGTCATACATCTACGAACCCGAAATAGAAGAGGAAGATGCTGGTTATTCAATCCCCAAAATATTAGTAGCTGTTTTAATATTTATTTTAATTGGGGCAGGAGCATATATTTATCTCCAACAAAAAAAATTAAAAACTTCTGTGTCCTATCTGCTAGATGCTAAAAAACAAGTAGAACTGGATCTTAATCAAATGATAGAAAAATATAATTTGGCTATCGATGACAACAGTCTGTTAGAAGATGATCTTAAAGATGAACGTGATTTTATCATTAGATATAGAGATTCTATAAGGGGTATGAAAAGTGAAGATTTTAAAGAAATCGCCAATTTCAAAAAGACAATATCAGAACTAAAACAAGTTAGTGCAATTCAATTTGAAAATTTAAGCACTAGTAATGAAAGTCTTGAAAAAACTGATGAAACAAAAACAATTGTCGAAGAGAAGTCTACAAATACTAGCACAGGCATTAACACTAAAAAGACGAATAATAATAGTTCGACTCAAAAAACAATAAAATCTGCTGAAACGCTAGATACCCTAAATAACGAAATAAGCTCACTCGAAAAAGAAGAATTTTCTGAAACAGTAGAAAAACTGATAGAAGATGGTGAAAAACCTAAAGAAGTAAAATTAAAAACTACGGAAAAAAAAGTGACTTCAACAACTTTTAATCGCGTAGAGATTCCTCCCACTTACCCAGGCTGTAAAGGCTCTCCTTCAGAAAAAAAAGCCTGCTTTGCCAAAAAGGTAAAAAAACATCTCTCAAGAAAATTTGATGCAAACATCGTAGATAATTTAGACCTAAGTTCAGGACAAAAAAGAATGTGGGTGCATTTTAATGTAGATAAATTTGGGAATATTGTCAATATTAGAGCTAGTGGTCCCCATCAAGATTTAGAAAGAGAAGCCGTGCGAATAATGTCAAAATTACCAAAAATGGTAGCAGCCAAACAAAATGGTCATTCCGTTCAAATAAGTTATAGCGTACCTATTACTTTTAAAATACCATAAATTTATTCTAAAAATATATACAAAATGGAAATATGGTATATATTTCCATTTTTTTGTAATCATACTATAAAAATCAAACGCTTTTTTACATTTACAATATGACAAAACAAGACAATCAATTTAAGAAAGTAATATCACATGCTAAAGAATACGGTTATATAGTTCAATCAAGTGAAATTTACGATGGGCTTGGTGCCGTTTATGATTATTTACAAAACGGCGTAGAACTAAAAAATAATATACGAGAATATTGGTGGAAATCTATGGTTCAATTACACGAGAATATTGTGGGTATAGATAGTGCAATTTTTATGCATCCAACGACATGGAAGGCTTCTGGACATATTGATGCTTTTAATGATCCACTTATTGATAACAAAGATTCAAAAAAACGTTATAGGGCAGATGTTTTAGTCGAAGATTATGCCGAAAAGTTATTGAAAAAAGCGCAAAAAGAAATCGATAAAGCTAAAAAACGTTTTGGAGAGTCTTTTGATGAAGAACAATTTAAAACAACCAATCCTAGGGTAGTAAAATATCTCACACAACGTAAGAAAGCATTGCAAAAAATTGCGCAATACTTAGAAGAAAATAATTTAGAAGCAGTAAAAACTCTTATTGAAGAACTAGAAATTGCTTGTCCTGTTTCAGGTTCAAAAAACTGGACTGACGTCAAACAGTTTAATCTAATGTTTGGAACAAAAATTGGGGCTTCAGCAGATAGCGCCCTAGATTTATACCTCAGACCTGAAACAGCTCAGGGTATTTTTGTAAATTTTCTAAATGTCCAAAAATCTAGTAGAATGAAAATTCCTTTTGGCATTGCACAAACAGGAAAAGCTTTTAGAAACGAAATCGTAGCTCGACAATTTATTTTCCGCATGCGTGAGTTTGAACAAATGGAAATGCAATTTTTTGTTCGTCCAGGAGAACAAATTAAATGGTATAAAACATGGAAAGAACGTCGTCTAGCTTGGCATTTATCATTAGGTTTAGGACAAGAAAATTATCGTTTTCATAAACATGAAAAATTAGCACATTATGCTGATGCTGCTGCTGACATTGAATTTAACTTCCCATTTGGGTTCAAAGAATTAGAAGGTATTCATTCTCGTACTGATTTCGATTTATCAAGCCATGAAAGTCATTCTGGGAAAAAATTGCAATATTTTGATCCTGAACTAAACAAAAGCTATGTACCCTATGTAGTTGAAACTTCTATAGGTTTAGATCGCATGTTTTTAGCTGTCTTCTCAACATCTTTACAAGAGGAAACTCTTGAAAATGGAAGTACTCGTACCGTTCTGCGTTTACCTGCAATTTTAGCACCTGTAAAAGTTGCTATTTTGCCATTGGTGAAAAAAGATGGTTTACCTGAAATAGCCCATAAAATTATGGCTGACTTAAAAATTAGTTTTAATGCAATATATGATGAAAAAGATGCAGTAGGTCGACGTTATAGAAGACAAGATGCTGTTGGAACTCCCTTTTGCATTACTATAGATCACCAAACAGTAGAAGACAAAACAGTAACACTCCGTTACCGTGACTCAATGCAGCAAAAAAGATTAAAAATACAGGAAATAAAAGCTTTAATTACTGACGAAGTTTCAATGAGTAACTGGTTAAAAAAAATTAAACTATAAACTTGCAAAATTTTATTAAATTGTAGTTGTACAAGTAAGATGCATTTATTCAAAATAAGTATATATCCTTAATTATAAAATGATTAGAAAATATGATTGTTTTAAAGATAATAAGCTTTTTGATGATATACTTTTCTCAAAAAACACTAATTGCTTTGATTTAAAAAGATTAATCATATTAATTTCGTAATTTTACCAACCTTTTGTGCTTCCCTCACACAATATAATAATTAAAAAAAGGTTGATTTATTAGAACACAAAATTAAAAAATAGTTGAAAAAATTTGTTTACATACTTGTAGTAAGTTTCTTTTTTACAGCCTCTTGCTCTACACGGAAAAATACATTTGTTAATCGCAATTATCATAAAATGACTGCAAAATACAATGTATTGTACAATGGAAATTTAGCCCTCGAAAAAGGAATAAAAGAACTGGCAAATAAATACGAAGATAATTTTCGGGAAGTACTACCAATAGAACCACTACAGATTGATGAAGAAGAAACTTTTATTTCACTTGGTGAAAGTGAAGGTGAAATTTCAAAATCATCTTTTGAGATTGCAGAAGAAAAAGCTGTAAAAGCTGTTCAAAAACACAGTATGAATATTAATGGTGACGAGCAAAATAATCAAATTGATAATGCGTATCTATTATTAGGAAAAGCACGTTATTATTCTCAACGTTTTGTTCCTGCTTTAGAAGCTTTTGATTTTTTATTAAAGAACTTTTATATCGAAGATAAAACACATAATCTTCGTATTTGGAAAGCAAAAACACAAATAAGATTACAAAACGAAGATAGGGCTATAAAAACCTTAAAGAATCTTCTAAGTTACAGTTATAAAGAAATTGGAGAAGAAACAAGAGAAAAAGCTCATACAACCCTTGCCATGGCATACATGGCAATAGACAGTGTTTCCCTTACAATCGAACAATTAAGTAAAGCTACAGAAACTAAATATAACAATAATCAATATGCACGCAATTTAATTGTTTTGGGACAATTATACCGACAAGAAAATAATTTAGATTCTTCTCAGGTGGCATTTCAAAAGGTAATAGATTATACAAAATCACCCTATAGATACAAAATTCATTCATACATTGAACAAGCTAAAAATATCACTGATAGCACCAATTATAAGATCTTACAAGAACAATTTACGCAACTAATCAAAGAATACGAAAATAAAGAGTATTTAGATGAATTGTATTATCAAGCTGCTTTAATGAATTTTCGTGATGGTGATGAAAAATTAGCTTTAGTTAATCTAACAAACTCTGTGCATACACCACTAGCTAAGAATTTTCAAAAAGGAGTTTCTTACGAAAAAGCAGGTGATTATTATTTTGATAAAGCACAATTTATCAATGCAGGTGCTTATTACGATAGTGTGTTGGCAACTGTAAAAAATGATAATACAAAACGTATCAGAAAACTAAGACGCAAACGTATAAGTTTAGAAGAAATCATTGATTACGAAACAGTCCTAAAGCATAATGATAGTATCTTAACTCTTGTGGCAATGAATGAATCAGAACGTAGAGCCTATTTTGAAGAATACATTACAAAGCTAAAAAAAGTTGATAAAATTGCTGCAATTGTAAAAGAAAATGAAGAAAGAGCTAAAAATGCTACTACTGGTTTTGGAAATAATACAAAATTCGGTGATGGAATAAATGGTACAGAAAATACAGGTAAATGGTATTTTTATAATGCTCAAGCTGTAGGTTTTGGAAAATCAACATTCCAAAAAGTTTGGGGTAATAGAAAGTTACAAGATAATTGGCGTTTATCAAAAGAATCTAAAAAAGATGATAACAACATTCCAAGTATAAATTCTCTATCAGACAGCGATATTGTAGAGCAATCTAAAAAATATGATATTGAATATTATCTCAACAGCATCCCCTCAGATGAGAAAGAGATACAAAAAATGCATAATGAAAATAGTAACGCCCTTTATCAACTCGGATTGATTTACAAAGAAAAATTTCAAGAATACTCTTTAGCTACCCAAAGATTAGAACGCTTCTTAGCAGAAGATCCTAAAGCAAAATTTATACTTCCTGCCAGATATCATTTGTATAAGATTTATGAAATAACTGGAAATCCTAAACTAGAGATAATCAAGCAAAAGATACTAACTGATTATCCTGATTCACGTTTTGCGAAAATTATTCAAAATCCCGAGGAACTTATTAATCCTGATTCAAAAAAAACACCTGAAATACATTATGAAAAAGTATATTGTGACTATGAATATGAAAAATATACCAGCGTTCTAGGTCAATGTGAAACCGCTATTAAACAATATACAAATGATCCTATTCAAGCTAAATTTGAACTGTTAAAATCATATGCTATTTATAAATTACAAGGTAAAGAACCTTTCATGACAAACTTAGAATATGTAGTAGCTAATTTTCCAAAAACTGAAGAATCTGAACATGCTCAAGAAATTCTTGATTTATTAAATGGAGTAAAAAAGACTGCAAAACAAGAAAGGAAAAATGAGAATGCGAGGCCTGGTGAAGGGAAAGAAAAAGGAAAGATAAAGAGACCAGCTCAGAACTCATCAAATAATCGAACAAAAAAAACAGGAAATAATAAAGAATCTTCTAAACGTCAATCAAGAAAGACAAATAATCAAGAAGGGAGAAATAATAACCCATCGTCTAGACCTCCTGAAGGTTCCAACAATAAGCCTCCAGGAAATAACAACCAAAATAGCAATGAACTTAAAGGATAGATTACATTGCTAATTAGGAGAATAAGCGTATTTTAAATAAACTAACCCTAAATCCCCACAATAAATGTTTACAGAAAAAAAAACAAACCAAAGCCAACAACCACAACGCAATGTTATTGGAATAACTACAAAAATAACTGGTGATATTGTATCTGATGGTGATTTTAGAATTGATGGTGAAGTAGAAGGAAATGTCAAAACATCAGGAAGGTTAATCATTGGTAAAGATGGTATAATCAAAGGAACAATTGATTGTGCAAATGCTGATGTTGAAGGCAAAATATCTGGAAAACTAACCTGTTCTGAAACCTTAAGTTTAAAAGCATCTGCAGTTATTGACGGCGAAGTTTATCTAGAAAAGCTCTCTGTAGAACCTGGTGCTACTTTTAATGCTACTTGTAGTATGAAAGGAATAAAAGCATTAAATAGTGATGATACCCAACAAGAAAGAAAGAAATCAGCTTCCTAAATATCTTTCATTGATAGGTATTGCTGCACAAATGGGAATAACCATATATCTCAGTGCTTTTTTTGGAAAAAAATTAGATGATAAATATCCTAACGAGAGAAATTATTTTACTATTTTCTTAACGTTGTTTGGAGTATTTATGGCAATATTTATTATTATCAAACAACTAAACAGAATTAACCAAGAGTGAAAAAAAAGTTAGTCTTTTTCGCTGTAAAGCTTTTAATTGGCCTTTTTATAGTATTTGGGTTACAAATTCTTGTTTTCAAACAAGTTAATTTTCAACCTGATTTCAAACTAGTAGTTGTATCCTATATAGTTAATTTTCTATTGGCTTTTGTGATTGTAGCGATTCTAAGTATTTATATCAATAAACTTAAGAGTTATATTGGTTTTCTATTTATGTTTGGAAGTCTTTTAAAATTTGCCGTATTCTTTATTTGGTTTTATCCCATTTTTAAGGCTGACGGTAACATAGATAGTTTTGAGTTTAGTGTTTTTTTCATTCCTTATTTTGTGAGTTTAATTTTTGAAACTTACGAACTGAGTAAGCTACTAAACAAGATGTGATTTTTCTTTTTAAAATACATTCTAATGTACTGTGTTGCAGATTAATAATTAAGCTATAAAAGTAGAAATGAAATATCTTAAGGTTAAATTTTTAGGTCTAAATTATTAATATTACATTTGCAGCGTTTTTTAAGAGTTTATAAATTGAAAATGCAAAAAATTTTACTTTATATTTTAGGCTTCTTAGCTTTTAATTTTTCTCTGTTCTCCCAACATGATTTAGAGCATACTTCAGAACAAGAAGTCGTTGAACTTCACGAAGGAAAAAGCTTAAAAGAAACTATTAAAGAAAACATTCAGCACCATCTTCAGGATTCACACGATTTTGTGTTCTTTTCTGACTCAGAAACGGGAAAACATTATGGTTTTTCATTGCCTGTAATTTTATGGGATGATGGATTAAAAGTCTTTTCTTCGTCCAAATTTCACCATGGTGAAACTCTAGCTGAAGTTGATGGTAATTTTTATAAACTCTACCATAACAAAATCTATAAAGTAGATGTTGAAGGAACAATCAATTATGATGAACACCATCATCCAACCAATGCTAAACCTCTAGATTTTTCTATTACCAAAGGCGTTTTTAGTATTATTATTTTAGCTGCATTTATGTTATGGTTCTTTATTGGGATTGCAAAATCTTATGTAAAAAACAACGGTGTACCAAAAGGTGCGGCAGGTTTTATGGAGCCTATCATATTATATATACGCGATGATATCGCAATTCCTAATATTGGAGAGAAACATCATGCTAGGTATATGAACTACCTATTAACAGTATTCTTTTTTGTATGGTTCTTTAATATGATTGGATTAACACCACTTGGAATTAACGTTACCGGAAATATTGCCGTTACTTTTGCATTGGCAATAATCACTTTTTTGATTACGCAGTTTTCAGCCAATGCTAACTATTGGAAACATATATTTTGGATGCCAGGAGTTCCTGTCCCCATGAAAATAATTTTAGCACCTATAGAATTATTAGGTGTCGTCATTAAACCTTTTGCTTTAATGATACGTTTGTATGCTAATATTTCAGCAGGACATATTGTTTTAATGAGTTTAATAGGTTTAATATTTGTATTTCATAATTGGATAGGAAGTAGCTTAACCTTTTTCTTAGCATTTGCTATCTCATTAATCGAAGTTTTAGTTGCCTTATTACAGGCTTATATTTTTACCATGTTATCAGCACTTTATTTTGGCTTTGCCGTTGAAGAGCATGATGACCATTAATTTGAATGTTTAATTTTAATTATATTTAATATGGAAATTCCCGCAATTGTAGGAGCAGGTTTAGTAGTAATAGGTGCCGGTATCGGTATCGGTCGCATCGGTGGTTCTGCCATGGATGCTATTGCACGTCAGCCAGAAGCTTACGGAAAAATTCAAACAGCAATGCTAATTGCAGCAGCGCTTATTGAAGGTATTGGTTTTGCTGCATTATTCGCAGTACAATAATTTTTAAAACAACAGTTATAACGGTTGGTTATAACTGTTGTTTATCATTAAATATAGTTAGATAAATAATATAGTATGGACAAGTTAATAAGTGATTTTTCATTTGGACTGTTTTTTTGGCAGACAATTCTTTTTATAGGTTTACTCCTTTTATTAAGAAAATTTGCATGGAAACCCATTCTTAATGCAATTAAAGAACGTGAAGAAGGTATATTAAACTCTTTAGAATCTGCTAAGAATGCACGTAAAGAAATGCAAAATCTTACGGCAGATAATGAGCGTATTTTAAAAGAAGCTCGTAATGATCGTGAAGACTTGCTAAAAGAAGCACGTTCTATGCGTGAAAGAATGATCGATGAAGCTAAAGGAGAAGCACAAGTAGAAGCTAATACACTTATTGCCAAAGCAAAAGAGAGTATTGAAACAGAAAAACAAGCAGCTATAACTGATTTGAAAAAGCAAGTAGCTAATTTATCAATTGGCATTGCAGAAAAATTAGTTAAAGAAGAATTAGCCTCAAAAGATAAGCAAGTTAAGCTTATTGAAACTATGTTAAAAGACGTAAAACTAAACTAATGAATATTAGAGCCGCTAATCGTTATGCAAAAGCTTTATTAGATCTTGCTTTAGAAAAAAATCAAGAAGTAGTAGTTCAAAAGGATATGCAGTTTATTTCAGATACAATTGCTACCAACAATGAACTTCAAATGCTTTTAACTAGTCCTGTTTATAAAATAACAAACAAAAAAGCAGCATTAAAAGCTATCTTTAGTAAAGACACCAGCGGTTTATCTAATAATCTTATTGATTTATTAGCTACAAATAAAAGAATATCTTTATTACACGCTATTTCAAAACAATATGGCATCTTATTCAATCAAGAAAAAAAGATTGTAAAAGCTTCAGTCACTACAGCTTTTCCAATTGATGATTCTATGCGTGAAAAAGTATTAGCAAAAGCAACCGATTTGGTAGGTGACAAAAAAATATCTTTAGAAAACAAGGTAGATGAAAGCATCATTGGAGGATTTATATTACGTGTAGGTGACGTACAAATAGATGCTAGTATTTTAAACAAGTTAAGTAAACTAAAAAGAGAATTAAGTAAGTAAAAGAGTTTTTAAAGTGTAAAGTTTATAAAGTTCGAAAGTAACTCCTTTCATCACATACTTTACAAACTTTTAACTTTTAACTTTTAACTTTTAAACTAATAAATAATGGCAGCAGTAAAACCAGCTGAAATTTCAGCAATTTTAAAACAACAATTAGAAGGATTTGAAGGGAAAGAATCTTTAGACGAAGTAGGAACGGTGTTAGAAATCGGTGACGGTATTGCACGTATTTACGGTTTAGCAAACGTACAATACGGTGAACTAGTTCAATTCGAAAACGGAATTGAAGCCATTGTATTAAATCTTGAAGAAGACAATGTCGGAGTAGTCCTTTTAGGACCTACTGGAGATATAAAAGAAGGTTCTGTCGTAAAACGCACAAATCGTATTTCTTCTATCCGAGTTGGTGAAGGACTTGTAGGTCGTGTAGTAAATACATTAGGAGAACCTATTGATGGTAAAGGACCTATTAAAGGTGAATTATACGAAATGCCAATAGAGCGCAAAGCGCCAGGTGTATTATTCCGTCAACCCGTAAACGAACCTTTGCAAACGGGTGTGAAAGCAGTAGATGCTATGATTCCTATCGGTCGTGGTCAACGTGAGTTGATTATTGGTGACCGTCAAACAGGTAAATCTACCGTAGCCATTGACACCATCCTAAATCAAAAAGAATTTTATGACGCAGGTGAACCTGTATATTGTATCTATGTAGCTATCGGACAAAAAGCATCGACAGTAGCGGCTTTAGTACAGCTTTTTGAAGAAAGAGGTGCTATGGCTTACACAACTGTAGTTGCTGCCAATGCATCTGACCCTGCGCCAATGCAAGTTTATGCACCTATGGCGGGAGCATCAATTGGTGAGTACTTCCGTGATACCGGTCGTCCAGCATTAATTGTATATGATGATTTATCAAAACAAGCCGTAGCCTATCGTGAGGTTTCCTTATTATTAAGACGTCCACCAGGACGTGAGGCTTATCCAGGTGATGTATTTTACTTACACTCTCGTTTATTAGAACGTGCTGCAAAAGTAACAACTGATAACACCATTGCTTCACAGATGAATGATGTACCAGATTCCCTTAAAGGGATGGTAAAAGGTGGTGGTTCATTAACCGCGTTGCCAATTATTGAAACACAAGCAGGTGATGTATCAGCTTATATTCCAACCAATGTAATTTCAATTACAGATGGTCAGATTTTCTTAGATGGAGATTTATTTAACTCAGGTGTTCGTCCAGCTATAAACGTTGGTATTTCAGTATCTCGAGTTGGTGGAGCCGCTCAGGTTAAATCAATGAAAAAAGTTGCGGGGACCTTAAAATTAGACCAAGCTCAATATCGTGAACTAGAAGCTTTTGCAAAATTTGGTTCTGACCTAGATGCAGCTACACTAAATGTAATTGAAAAAGGGAAACGTAATGTGGAAATCTTAAAACAAAATTTAAGTACCCCATTTACTGTCGAAGATCAAACTGCAATTATTTTTGCAGGAAGTAAAAATTTATTACGTAATGTACCAGTAGATAAAGTAAAAGAATTTGAAAATCATTATTTGGAAATGCTAAATGCCAAATATAGAGGTACTTTAGATGAGCTCAAAGCAGGAAAATTAACTGATGAGACTATTGACATATTAACTAAAGTAGCTGCAGAGATTTCGGATACTTTTTAGATTCTAAATATTAAATGCTAAGTTTTAAATGTTGAATTAAATACGTATGATAATTTAATATTAAAAATTTAAAATTCAAAATTAGTAATAATGGCCAATTTAAAAGAAATACGTAACAGAATAACTTCCATCGGATCTACGATGAAGATTACCAGTGCCATGAAAATGGTATCGGCAGCAAAACTAAAAAAAGCACAAGATGCAATTACAAATTTGCGCCCTTATGCCAATAAATTGACTGAGTTGTTACAAAATTTAAGTGCGACATTAGATGGTGATGCTGGTAGTGTTTTTGCAGAAAAAAGAGAAATAAAGAAAGTTTTATTAGTAGCCATAACTTCTAACCGTGGTTTGTGTGGGGCATTCAACTCAAATATTGTAAAAAAGGCTATTCTAATAGGTGATGAAAACTATAAAGATGCCGATGTTTCTATTTTTAGTATTGGTAAAAAAGGACACGACACCTTACTAAAAAGCAAAGATATTTTTTCCAATCACAATGAGATCTTTGACAAACTCAGTTTTGAAAATGCTGCTGAAATAGCACAAGAAATCATGAATACTTATGCCAAAGGTAAATTTGATAAAATTGATTTAATTTACAATCGATTTAAAAATGCTGGAAATCAAATTCCAACACATGAAGCATACTTACCTATAGAATCTCAGGCTACAGAAACTACTAACAATACTGATTATATATTCGAACCTTCTAAAGAGGTAATTGTAGAAACATTGATTCCTAAATCTTTAAAAATGCAAATATTTAAAGCTATTAGGGATTCATATGCAGCAGAACACGGCGCTCGTATGACAGCTATGCACAAAGCAACAGATAATGCTGGTGAAATGAAAGACGAATTGACTCTACAATACAATAAAGCCCGTCAAGCAGCGATTACCGGTGAAATATTAGAAATTGTTGGTGGTGCAGAAGCTTTAAAAGGTTAAAATAATAATTATAATTATACCCTTATAAACCGAAGCCAAACAATGTATTTTGTTTGGCTTCAGTTTTTTATGATAACTACAGAAAATTAGCCCTAGCCATTATATAACTTTTCAAAAAATGGCATTGTTAATTAAAATCATCATTCATAACGCAATCAAAAACCAAAGCTGTTTCATAGCCTTTTAGTTGTAGATACCTCAAGAGTTTTTGTTTTCTTTCATAGTCATTTTTAGATTTAATCTTTGGCCTTTGTTTATTTGCAAGATTTTCAAGTGTTTGAAAATATTCATCATCTTCTATTTCTAAAAGTCCTATTTCAACATTAGCTTTTGAAATCCCTTTCTTAAACAAAGCTTGCTTTATTTTAATTTTCCCCCACCTGTTAACACTAAATTTTCCTCTAACGTAGGTTTTTGCAAAACGTTCTTCGTTCAGAAAATCATTCTCTAATAAAGAAATTACTATTTTTTCACATACCTCAGGAATCATACCCATACTTTGAAGTTTTTGTTCAACCTCTCTATGTGTTCGCTCCTGATAACTACAATAGTATTCTAAAGCTTTTTGAGCTTCTTGAAACGTATAGGTTTTATGATGATTCATTAAACAAAGATAGTTAGTTATTCCTTTCTAATTTGTAATTATAATTTTACTTTACATTTGTGCAGAAGTAAAAAAGAATTTTTTGTCTCAAAAAAGTAACTATACAAAACTAATCAAAGACGAAGCTTTACGTCTGGGTTTCTCTGCAGTTGGTATTGCTAAAGCTGAATTCTTAGAAAAAGAAGCACCCAGGCTAGAAACTTGGTTAAAAAATAGTTATCAGGGTGAAATGCAATATCTTGAAAACTATTTTGACAAACGCCTTGACCCACGATTATTAGTTGAAGAGTCTAAATCAGTAATCTCCCTATCTTACAACTATTTCCCTAAAGAAACACAAATCAAGAATACTTATAAAATTGCGAAATACGCCTATGGACAAGATTATCATCATGTTTTAAAATCAAAACTTAAAGAATTAATAGAATTCATCACCAAAAATATTGGTGCAGTTAACGGACGTGCCTTTACGGACTCTGCCCCAGTTATGGAACGGGCTTGGGCAACTAAATCTGGCTTGGGATGGCAGGGAAAGAACTCTTTACTATTACAGAAAAATAAAGGTTCTTATTTCTTTTTAGCTGAACTTATTATAGACTTAGAATTAGAATATGATATCCCTTTTCAAACTAATCACTGCGGCAATTGTACGCTTTGTATTGATGCTTGCCCCACACAAGCCATTCTGCCTAATAATATTGTTAACGGAAGTAAATGTATTTCTTATTTTACAATTGAACTAAAAAATGAACTTCCTCAAGAAATGAAGGAAAAATTCGACGATTGGATTTTTGGATGTGATATTTGCCAAGAAGTATGTCCGTGGAATCGATTTTCATTACCACATAATGAGCCACAGTTTAAACCTCATAATGATTTACTTACACTAACTAAAAAAGATTGGGAGGAAATTACCACAGATATTTTTAGTGAAATATTTAAAAAATCAGCTATTAAAAGAACTAAACATTCAGGGTTAAAGAGAAACATTGACTTTTTATCAAAGTAAATACCATTATACCTTGTAATTTACTAAATTAAACCACTTAAATATTCAACATTCTCAATAGTTTTCTAAACTAGGATTCTTTTTCCAATACAAATAAAAAAATTTATAAAATGACATTTATCACATATTTCAAAATATTAATTAAGCAATCTTTGCCTAATCATTTAAAAAAAGACTATTATGTCAATATCTAGAGAAAAACAGGCAGCATTAAATTATCATGCCAAGCCTACACCAGGTAAAATCGAAGTTGTTCCTACAAAAAAATATGCAACTCAACGTGATTTAGCCCTTGCATACTCTCCAGGAGTTGCTACTCCTTGTTTGGAAATTGAAAAAAATCCTGAGGATGTTTATAAATATACTTCAAAAGGTAACTTAGTAGCAGTCATATCAAATGGAACTGCTGTTTTAGGCTTAGGTGATATCGGCGCCGAAGCTTCAAAACCTGTAATGGAAGGAAAGGGTTTACTCTTTAAAATCTTTGCCGATATCGATGTATTTGACATTGAAATCAATGAAAAAGATACCGAAAAATTCATTCAAGCTGTAAAAGCTATCGCGCCCACTTTTGGGGGTATTAATCTTGAAGATATCAAAGCTCCTGAAGCTTTTGAAATTGAAAAAAGATTAAAAGCTGAGTTAGATATTCCTGTGATGCACGATGACCAACATGGCACTGCAATTATTTCTGCAGCGGCACTTATAAATGCCTTAGAAATTGTAGATAAAAAAATAGATGAGGTACAAGTTGTCGTCAGTGGTGCTGGTGCAGCTGCTGTATCTTGCACAAAGCTTTATCAAAAAATAGGTGTTAAACCTGAGAATGTTGTCATGTTAGACAGTAAAGGTGTTATTCGTAGCGATAGAGAAAACTTACCACCTTCAAAAGCTCAATTTGCAACAGATAAGGATGTTCATGTATTAAAAGATGCCATAGTAGGTGCTGATATGTTTTTGGGTCTATCAGTTGCTGACGTACTTACTCCTGAAATGCTAAAAAATATGGCGAAAGATCCTATTGTTTTTGCCTTAGCAAATCCAAATCCAGAAATTAGTTATAAGCTAGCTATGAAAACTCGTAAAGATGTTTTAATGGCTACCGGTCGTTCAGACCACCCAAATCAAGTTAATAATGTTTTGGGATTTCCCTATATTTTTAGAGGAGCATTAGATGTTAGAGCAACTGCTATTAACGAAGAAATGAAAATTGCTGCAGTGATGGCTCTAGCGAAATTAACCAAAGAAGCTGTCCCAGAACAAGTAAACATTACCTATCATGAAAAACATCTAGAATTCGGTAGAGAGTATATTATTCCTAAACCTTTTGATTTACGTTTGATGGAAACAATTCCTGTAGCAATAGCTAAAGCAGCTGTTGAATCAGGTGTTGCTCGCAAACCTATAAAAAATTGGGACAAATATGCTGAAGAATTAGCAGATAGACTTGGTACAGGAAGTAAGTATATGAAAAAATTGACTGCACGAGCCAAACGAAGCCCAAAAAGAGTTGTCTTTACTGAAGCCAATCATCTTGATGTTTTAAAAGCAGCTCAAATTGTTCACGATGAGGGAATTGCCCGTCCCATACTACTAGGAAATATAAAAGAGATTAAAAAATTGATGGAAGAAATCAGTTTTGAACATGATGATTCTGTTTTAATAATTGACCCAAGGAGCAAAGATGAAAAGAAACGTCGTTGTGAATACGCTAAATCTTATTGGGATAAAAGACAACGTAGTGGTGTCAAACTTTTAGATGCTGAAAAATGGATGCTTGAACGTAATTATTTTGCAGCTATGATGGTTAATAATGGCGAAGCAGATTCACTGATTACAGGGTATTCGCGTAGTTATTCAAGAGTTGTTCAACCTATGTTAAGGCTGATCGGTCGAAAAAAGAATGTAGATAAAATTGCAGCTACTAACTTAATGTTGACAGATAAGGGGCCATTATTCTTTTCAGATACTGCAATAAATGAAAATCCAAATGCAGAGGAAATAGCTTTGATAGCCAATATGACTGCAGAAACAATGAAAATGTTTGGTATTAAACCAAAAATGGCGCTATTATCCTATTCTAATTTTGGAGCATCCGATTCTAAAGTAGGTGCAAAAATGGCAGCTGCAGTGGCTTCTTTGCATAAAAATAATCCTGAGCTAATAGTTGATGGTGAAGTTCAAGCAGATTTTGCGCTTAACAGTACCATGATGCAAGATAGATTTCCATTTGCACAGGTTTCAGGTAAAAAAGTAAATGCACTCATATTTCCAAACTTGTCTGCTGCTAACATTAGTTATAAATTATTAAAAGAAATTAGCAAAATTGAATCAGTTGGACCAATTGTTATGGGACTTAAAAAACCTGTGCATCTCATACAATTACAGGCTAGTGTTGATGAGATTGTCAATATGACCACTATTGCCGTTGTAGACGCTCAAGAACATAAAAGAAATAATAAATAGTTTAGCTTTAAATTTGAAAACAGTATTTTTGTCATTCAACTTGATTTAAATTTGAATGACAAAAAAACTGTTTTTTATCTTAATGCTCAGCATCGTTAGCCTAGCTTATACCCAAGAAAATAAGAAATTATGGGCGAAATCCTTTTTAAACAAAAAAGCGCCAGAATTAATCGTAGAAAAGTGGTTGAGTGAAAAACCAAACACTAAAGGAAAGTTTTTATTAATTGACTTTTGGGCAACTTGGTGCGGTCCTTGTAAGAAAGTAATTCCTGATTTAAATTCGTATCATCAAAAATTTAAAGATGATTTAGTAGTTATTGGCATCAGTAATGAAAGTGAAACAAAACTACAA
>JAUVBX010000050.1 GCA_030590985.1 Lutibacter sp.
ACAAAACACAAAGTTTTAGTGTAGATTCTAAGGGAAATACCAATTTACAATGGACTTTAAAAATTCCATTTAATGTGCAAGCTGTGCAATATAAAATTATTGCCAAAGCAGGAGATTATTCTGACGGAGAGCAAAATGTATTACCAGTTTTATCAAACCGTATGTTGGTTACAGAAACTTTGCCAATGTGGGTGCGCTCTAATCAAACGAAGACATTCACTTTAGATAAACTTAAAGACAATACCTCAGCAACACTCAAAAATCATAAGTTGACTTTAGAAGTTACTTCAAATCCAGCTTGGTACGCGATTCAAGCATTACCTTATTTAATGGAATATCCACACGAGTGTGCAGAACAGGTTTTTTCGCGTTACTATGCTAATACTTTAGCGAGTCATATTGCCAATTCAAATCCAAGAATACAACAAGTTTTTAATCAGTGGAAAAATTCTGATGCGCTGCTGAGTAATTTAGAGAAAAATCAGGAGTTAAAATCCTTGATTATTCAAGAAACACCATGGCTACGTGATGCACAAAGTGAAACCGAACAAAAGAAACGAATCGCTTTGTTATTTGATTTGCATAAAATGAAATCAGAGCAAGACAGGTCTTTGATAAAACTTAAACAAATACAAATGAGTGAGGGAGGTTTTCCTTGGTTTAAAGGAAGTCGATATCCCAATAGATATATTACCCAACATATTGTATCTGGTTTTGGACATTTAAATAAACTCAATGTCAAGTCGAGCGCAGTTGAGAACAATTTAGTTGATAAAATGTTGGCTAAAGCTATTAATTATCTCGACAACGAAATTAAAAGAGATTATGAAAAACTTTTAGAACGGGCTCAAATAATAAAGGAACGAGAAAATGACCAAAAAAAGGGAGAACGATTAGCAAAAGAGTTTTTAGCTAAAAACAACACCTCGCATTTTCAAGTTTATTATTTATACACACGTAGTTTTTATAAGGATATTAATATAGCTAGTAGTGTACAAAAAGCGATAGATTATTATACAAATCAAGCTTATAAATATTGGAAAGATTATAATTTATATACAAAAGGACTTTTAAGTTTAGTAGCTTATAGAAATGATCAAAATAGCATAGCCGATAAGGTTTTGGCTTCTCTTAAAGAAAATAGCATTACAAATGAAGAATTAGGTATGTATTGGAAAGAAAACACTAATAGTTGGTATTGGTATCAGGCTCCAATTGAAACACAAGCGCTACTAATTGAGGCATTTGCTGAGATTGAAAATGATATTGAAACTATCGATAATTTAAAAATTTGGTTGTTAAAAAACAAACAAACCAATCGTTGGAAAACCACTAAAGCGACAACTGAAGCTGTGTATGCTTTATTATTACAAGGAACAGATTGGCTAGAAACCACAGACTTTGTCGATATTAAAGTTGGAAATCAAGTTATCAAACCTTTAGAGTTAGAGCATAGTAGTGTTGAAGCAGGAACAGGCTATTTTAAAACTTCGTGGAATGGGAATGAAATCCAAGAGGATATGGCAGTGGTCACAATCAGCAAAGAAAGTGAAGGAGTCGCTTGGGGTGCTCTCTATTGGCAATATTTTGAGGATTTAGATAAGATAACACATGCAGAAACGCCTTTACAACTTAGTAAAAAATTATTCCTTAAAACTAATGAAGACAGGGGAGAGCAACTAACTGAGATAACAGAAAAGGTTTCTTTAGAACTAGGAGACTTGGTACGCGTACGTATCGAACTTAAAGTAGATAGAGCCATGGAGTTTATCCACATGAAAGATATGCGAGCATCAGGTTTTGAACCTGTTAATGTACTTTCTCAGTATAAATGGCAAGATGGTTTAGGATATTATGAAAGTACTAAAGACGCTAGTACTAACTTCTTTATTGATTATTTACCAAAAGGTGTTTACGTCTTTGAATATGATTTACGTGTAAACAATGCTGGTAATTTTAGTAATGGTATTACTACTATTCAAAGCATGTATGCTCCTGAGTTTAGTAGCCATAGCGAGGGAGTGCGAGTGATGATTGAGAAATAAAACCTTATATCCAATACTCGAAACAAAGACAAATTTAATATCATAAGAATGAGTAAGTTAAAAGTAGTTTTTACGGATTCTGGTTTGGGTGGTTTTACGATTATGACTGAGTTTTTAAAACTGGTAAATCTGCATAAGATACCTGTAGATGCGACCTTTTTTAATGCACAACACAGTCGTGTGGGCTATAAAAAGATGGATAGTAAAACACAGGTTGCTATATTTAATAGGGTATTAATTTCTATAGAAGAAAAATTTAAACCTGATATTATAGCAATTGCCTGTAATACGCTTTCCGTTGTTTATCTTAAGACAGACTTTTATAAGAAATCGAGTACTAAAGTTCTAGATATAATAAAAACGGGTAAATCCCTGATAAAACAGGCAAAAAGCAACACAATTATTGAACTTGCAATGCCGACTACGATAGATTCTGGTATTTATATTGATAAAGAAAAAGTTAGGATCCCAGTTTCTTCTGATATAACTTTACCAGATGCGATTGAAAGAGGAGATCAATCTAAAATCAGTCAAATTTTAGAACAAATATTTAAAGATGTTAAGGCTAAGATGATATATCAGGATTATAATAAACAAAATGTAGATTTATTTTTAGGTTGTACACATTTTCCAATAATTAAAGACCAATTTCTTACAACAGCTGATAAATCGGGAATAAAAATCAGGAATCTACTCAATCCAAATATAGAATTTAGTCAGTTAGTATTAGAAGAAGTTATAAATAAACAGGATAGACCTGAAGAAAAGGATAGAGACAAATCACAAAATAAGATTTCAGTTATTTCAAGGGTAAAGTTTAAAGAAAATGAAATAAAAAATATTTCAGAACTTATTAAAATAGAATCACTAGAAACGGCGAAAGCTTTGAAAAATTACACATATGATTCCGCTTTGTTTTGATAGCATTTAAAGAACTATCCTGTTTTCAATAAAATCTATAATTTGTTTTTCTAACCAGTAATTTTTTTCCTTATTGAAACTCGTATAAAATCCTACATGACCTCCATATTTTGGAGTTAGTAGTTGAACATATTTATTGTTCTTTACTTCCTCATAAGGATAGCAATCATCACTCAAAAAGGAATCATCTAAGGCAGATATTATTAAACTAGGAACTTTAATATCCTTGATATACTGCTTGCAACTTGATTTTTTATAATAATCATCGGCACTTTGAAAGTCATTAACTACTGCAGTAAAATATTCATCGTAGGCTTCAAAATTCTTTGCCTTTAGGATTTTATCTTTATCAATACCTGAATTTGGAAATTTCTCCATTTTTTGCTCAGCTTTTTTTAAAAGTGATTGTAGTATTCCATGTTGATAAAGTTTGTTAAAACCATTATTCAAAACTTCTGAAGAACCTTTTAATTCGCACGGAACAGAAACTCCAGTTGCAGTTTTTATAATTGAAAGATGGTTTTTTCCTAATTCGCCCATTAATTTTAAGGTAAGATTTCCTCCAAGACTATAACCAACAATATGAATTTCATTATACAATTCTTTTTTTTCTACAAAATGAATAACCTCTAACAAATCATTAGTTTTTCCACTATGATAAGATGATAATAATAGATTGGGCTCACCACTACAACCTCTTTGATTCATGACAATCACATCATATTTTTGTTGATTGGCATATTGAGTTAATGATTTTATATAGCTAGAATCAGAACTTCCCTCTAATCCATGAATAGCTATGATTACTTTATTTGATTTTACAGATGATACGTCTAAATCAATAAAATCAGAATCTGAGGTATCCATTCGTTCTCTTGTAAAGGAAACAGAAGTAGTATTTAAGAAAAATCGATATAAAGTATTAAAATGTTTATTTCTAAAGAATAGGTTAGGCTTAAATTGATTGTTTTGAACTAGCAGCATTTAGTTAATGATTTGAGTAAAAATACAATTTTAACTTAGTTTAAAACAAACCATCAGGAGTAATTCCTAGCCATTTAAAATAGGTCATGGCCATAATAAGAGAAGTAATCCAAGCAATAATTTGCATGGTAATCCCAAATTTAAATCCATCACTCATACTATAATGATTGGTTGAGTAGAGCAGTAGTGCCGGTTTACTGTTAAAAGGTAAAGTATAAACATGCTCAATTAATAAGGCAACGGGGAAAGCCAAACTCATAATAGGATAATCGAAACGAAGAGCAACTCCAATGGCAATAGGAATAAAAATCATGGAGCGCATGGTTTTAGATTGCATAAATAAAGCACTAAAAACCATAGCAAATGTCAATACCATATACAACACCCAAAACGGAGTTTCAGGTCCAAATCCCATTGCATCAAAAAAAGCATTGACAGAGATCGAAGGAAGGTCAGTCACTTTAAAACCAGCACCTAAAGTATAGGCTCCGGCGGAGAATAAGAGTAAATGCCAAGGTATATCGACATCATTCCATTTTACAATACCGATTTTTGGAAGTAAAGCTACAATTGCTCCGACAAAAGCTACTGCTGTTGGGCTGATACCGTGCCATCTATCCGTTACCCATAAAGCTAGGATACTTACAAAAATAGCAATGGATTTTATTTCGTTAAAGGATACTTTTCCTAAAGCTTTTAAATCTTTTTTAAGACTATCCATCCCACCAACAATACTCGGTTTCCTGTTTTCTTTTTTGATAGGAAAAATTATTTTGGTTCCAATAATCCAAGCAATGATCATCAATCCCATGGCGACAGGAAGTGATGCAGTCATCCATTGAGAGAAAAAGATATCGCTACCAAGAGCACCTGCAATTAATGAAGCAGCTAATAAGTTGGCTCCTGATCCTGTTAAAAAGGAACTGGCACCCATGTTGTTTTGAAATAAATTTTGCAGTAAAACATTTCGTCCTACATTGTTCTTATCACCATTTGAGGCACCATAAATGGCGGCCACAACCATAAAAACAGGTAATAAGATGGCTGCTTTAGCTGTAGTAGCTGATATAAATAATGATAAAACAAGATTGATAACCAAAAAACTTATAATTACTGAAGAAGCACTTTTTCCAAATTTAATGATAAACCAAAGTGCAAACCTCTTGGCAACACCAGTGGCAACTAACATACTAGCTAAGACAAATGACATGATATTTAACCACATCACTTTGTGTCCTAATTGTGCGTAGGCTACCTTTTCAGAAAGCACACTGGTCAGTACTAAAGCAATGATCAAGATCAAGGAAGTCAGGTAGTTGGGAATGGCTTCTGTTATCCATAAAATTAAGGATGCAACGAAAATAGCCAACATAGCTTTGTTAGAAAAGACAAAACTATATAAGCCAATATCTTCATAATTAGCTTTAGCACTTGCACTTAAAGCAGATGTGTCAAGATTGTCTAAAAAAGGAATGTTTAAAACAAACAGAATTAGTACAAAAGAAATAATAGCTAAAGGAGCACCAATGGCCATTAAAAATTGTTCGAATTTAGATTTATCCCTTTTGGGAAGTTTCTCCATCCGATAGTTTTTCATATCTAAAACATCAAAACCGTCTTTTAGAATTGCGCTCATTTAATCTATTGTTTATTGTAATTTATAATTTTTATTTCCAGTCTTTATAAGGGTTTTTCATCAACATAGAATTATAAAACCTCACATCACCAGTAACTTCTTCTCCTAACCATTCTGGTTTTTCAAAAGCAGTATATTCTGTTGGTAATTCTATTTCAGCTACTGTTAATCCGTCATTTTCTCCATAGAATTCGTCTACTTCAAAAAACAGCCCATTATTTGCGGGTACAATATAGCGTGTTTTATCGATAACACCAGGTTCACAGATCGCCATCAAATCTTTAGCATCATTTACACTGATTTCTTTTTCGAATTCGTACCTCGCGGCACCACTTTCGTTGCCAATTCCTTTTACGGTTAAGAATCCTTTGTCTCCTTTAATACGTATTCTAACCGTTCTTTCGGGTACGGTTGAAAGAAAACCTTGTATAATTTTTGTCTCTTTTGAAACGAGTTTTTTATAATCACCTTTGACAAGGAATTTGCGTTCTATTTCTTGATTTGCCATTTTAATATTGTTTAGTTAGTTCAAAATTAGTTTGCTAATGGTTTATTTATCCAACCAATAACGCGCTTAATAGCTTGTAAATAGTTGATATTTTCTGTGCCTGTTAATTGTATAGCATCTAATGTTTTTTTAATATCCTCTAGTTCAGTGGATTCTGAATTGATAGTACATACTTTTGCTCCGTTAATTAAGACTTCTGCTACTTCGCAAAGCGTATCGTTGACCATATAGCCAAAACGATGTTTGTGGACTTTAACACCTTGTAAATCTTTATGTGCTTCTATCATAGCAAGAAACTCCTCCATAGTATAGGTATCTTGTGTTAAAGCAGGCATTTCAACTTTAAAAGCAGGAAATACATCATTTTCTAAGACTTCTTTTGCTATTGGAAATTCACCTTTCATCAAAGGATTCCATTGTTCTAAACCATCTACAGTTTGTACGAAAGTTTTGATATCCATTTTGCCATCTCTAATTTTGGTATTATTGATATCGTTGGTTTTAGATAGGATGTAAATTTCATCTGAACTTCTTTCCCATACTTTTTTTGGAATTGGCATAGATAAGCGTGCCATTAATTTGGCAGCTTCTTCGAAGTTCTGTCCAAATGTTCTGAATTCAAAACGAGGTTTTGATATTTCTCCGATTTTCATATTTGATGTTGACATAGTTTTTAGTTACTTTTTTATAAAATTATTCGGGTTTTGAATATATATATAATGCTTCTTCTGAATCACTTACGATATAAATTTTATCGTCAGTTATTACAATTCCTTCCGGTTTTGTTACACCGATTTTATACGATTCAATTAGTTCCCCGATGAGAGAGCATTTGTTGATGCTTTGCGATTGGTCACTAATAATCCACAATAAATTATCTGTGGCATCATAAAAAACACCTGAGTAATCGCTTGCGAATTGTAAATCATAGCTACTAACGATAGAAAAATTTGTATCCAGAACAATTAGTTTACCTGGATCTTTTTCATTGAGAATATATATGTTTTTTACCGTGGGATTGTATGTAATACCTTCTATTCCTGAGTTGGAGTCGCCATTTTCATAATCTATAACATGATCCGTATGTGCATTGTTTGCCATTGTAAACTCAACCACTGTTTTTAGTCTTTCTTGGGCTAACAATAGTCTTTCTCCGGTATAATTACAAATTCCTTCTAAGTCGTTCCCTGTAAAGTCGTAGGTGTGCAATACGGCGCCTGTCATTGATAATTTATATACCTTATTAGTGTGATCACTTACGGTGTATAATATATTTCCAGAGCTGTTAATTGCCAGACCTGAAGGTTCAGGTACACTGATATCATAGCTAGATAAAGTTTCGAGCTGATTTGCAATCCCCACATCTTTGCTGCAGGACAGAATTATTAGTAAAACAATAAGAATATTGAGCAAAAGATACTTCATAACATAAAAAGGGGAAAATTAATCCCCCTTGATTTGTAACTTAATTATTGAACATTATATTCATTCCATAGTGAAGGATCTGCTTTGAAAAAATCTGATTCATCAGTTGTTCCACCTCCTGGAGTATCATCTAAATACATTGAACCATCACTTCCGTAATAATATTCTGCTGAAGCTGTAGCAATTCGGACATAAAAAGTAACTTTAGTTCCTGTAAGACCAGTGTTTCCAGAATATACGCCTGCTTCATCTTCGGCATCAATATTTGCCATATTTATAGTTACTCCTGTTTGAGTAAATGATGCATCATCTTCGCCTTTTACTTTATTATTTTTCACATAGGCAGGCGTCTCTCTAACATCAAAATAAATTCGAGCCTCATCAATATTTTCTGAACTTGAATAAGCTAAAACAACATTAGCATCAGAACCAGGTACTGGATTAGTTGGGAATGTAACACTTGTCAGCGGACCATCGGTATATGTTAAGGTTGTTTCAATAACATCGTCATAAGTTATTGCTTCGACAGTATAACTTGGCCAAGTTGTGCCATAATCATGGTCAAATTCACCTATAACATTACCATCTGCGTCATATTCTTCCATAGGATAATATGTTTTTGTTCCGTCTAAATATTCAACTCTAATATAATAACTAATAATGTCGTCAGTGTTTTGAGCTGGAATAACACCTTCATGAACCCCATTGTCTTCAACTAAGTCAACTCTATGTTTATCATCGTTTACATCATCTTGAAACTCACCCGGCAATAAGTAGTATAATCTAACTTCGTCAACCTGTTCAGCATAAAAAGGAGTTACTTCAAAAGTAACTTCACCTTGATAACCATCTTGCTCACCTGCAATTTCTAGACTTTCAACACCACCCGCTACTGTAAATTCTGCAGGTGCATCTGGTGCTGTTTCTGGGAAATAGGATACTAAGCCAGTAGTATCAGTTGCTTTTACAAAATAATCAACTTTGGTTCCAACTGGAAAAGTAGGAACAGAGATCTTGTAATCACCATCAATTAACACCATATCTAGAGATTGTACAGTTTCATCTGTTATTAAAACTAAGTTTACCGAACTTAAACCATCTGCATCAGAAACAGCAATTTCATAAATAGAATCGAATTCAGTTAAGTCATCAGCTGTAATAAGTGGTGCATCGTTACTATTAGAGTTTGCAGCTCCTTTAGATGCTCCCATAACAACCCAGTTGTCAGAACCATCGTTTTCTCTACCATAGGTTAAGCCTGTTTGACTTGACATATCTGGTGTAGTAATTTCATCAATCAATTCTCCAGCAGCATTGTAAAGAGTGATTTTTTCTCCTCCCGATGAAATTTTAAAGTTAGTTGATACATTTGGTATGTCTGAATCATCACAATCAAATGTTACATAACCACCCGCGGGAATTGTAAGGGCATCAATTGTCCATTCTTGACTACTGTCAGTTAATTTATAACCTGCTAAATCGACAACCTCATTTCCTGTATTGTATAGTTCTAACCAATCTGGAGAACCTGTTGACATAATTTCATTTAATTTTACAGTAGAAGTACCTACATCTGGTCCTTCTTCTTCAAATATCTCATCTGTTACACAGCCAACCGCACTAAATAAGGCGATTATAAAACCGAATACTAAATATTTATAATTTTTCATTTTATACGTTTTTTAAATTATTATTATATTATTAAAAGTCTATTTCAATTCGCATTTGTAATTGGCCATAATCATCACCTGCTTCTCCAGTTGGTTCTACAACTTCTGCCCAATCTTTTGTTAAATCTCCATTGCTATCGTGACCTACATATAATTTGCTTTTTCCGTTTGCATATCTATCATGATTTAAATAAGAATAGTTAAGCATTACTTTCACATTAGTATTAAAATAGTAGTTTAAACCAAGTGTATAAGCATCTGCTGAACCTCCATAAATACCTGCAACTTCATCATTTAGGTCTAGGAAATCATATCTAAAAGCTACTTCTAATTCTCCATTTTCATTTCCTCTTGAAACTTGGGTAAATTCTCCTTCGTTTTTGTTGTAGTTATATTTACCACCTCTTAATAAGTATCCGGCTTGTGCATAGAAACCGTTTAAGTTAACAGCAGATAATCCTTCTGTTCTAGTTATATCAGTGTTTATATATTCTGATTGGAACATGATGTTTTTGTAGGCTCCAGCTAATTCAACATTCCACAAAGTGTTGCTCTCAACATTTAAGATATCGTCTGTATCTAAATATTTTTTTCTGTTGATTGAAGAAATAGAACGTGTGCTAAATCTGTATGAATTAGGCACTTCTAAATGGGTTTTTGGTGTTCTATAAGAAAAACCACCACCTATATGTACAAATTTTTCATTATCGATAATTGGTCTATAAACCGCTCTACCTGTTAAAGAGTAGCCTTCATCCATACCATCATCTTTATTGGCATCTTGTCCCCATTCTACTTCTTCATATTCTCCTTGTGCGTTAAAATGAATACCACCAATCAACAAATATCTTTCTTTCATGTAGTTAGCTTGAAAACCTAAATGACGAGAAGGAGAAAACTTAGAGGCTAAAGAACGTTCCATAAAGGTTACGTATCTAGAAGTTGTTGTAGTTTCCATAGAGAAACCTTCTTTATAATGACCTGCTTTTATATTAAAATCTCCTGCATCGTTGGTATATTTAATATACATGTCTTTCATTTCAGTAACGGCTCCAGCAAAATCTAGATCAATTTCACCATACCAGTTCTTGTGTAATTTAGCTTTTACCGCAAAACGTGCACGTCTGATAGTTACGCCATTTCCAATTGGGTTGTAAGTATTGAATTCCTCTGACCATTCATCTGAATCACCCCAACCGTCAAAGAATACGCCTCCATCGAAATAAACTCTGTTATCTAACCAGAATTTAAATTTTTTATCTTTTGATTCAAAAGATAGGATGCCATTTTGGGCTTCGGCTTGTAGTTCAACGGTCTCAACTTTTTGACCATATTGATTAAGTGTAACAGAATCATCTGTTTCTTTGTCCTCTTGTGCAAATGACCCTATGCTGAATAACATCATTGCCGCTACTAAAGTGTAAAATCTGATTTTCATTGTTTAATTAATTTAGTTTTATATTTATAATTTATTAATAATTGTAGTTAATTTTTCTTGTTTTTCTAAATTCATTTTTTTGCGCAATCTGTACCTATTAACTTCTACGCTTTTAAAAGAAATGCCCAAAATTGAAGCGAGTTCTTTAGAGGATAGATTTAGCCTTAATAAAGCGCATAATCGTTTTTCTTTTTCAGTAAGATTAGGATATTTTTTTTCTAGATTCTGATAAAAGGTATTATTTAACTCCTTAATATAGTTGTATAATGATTTTCGTTCTTTTTCTAAATTTAATTGATCTATAATTAGAATTTTGATATTATTTAAGTCGCTATATCTTATTTCGTTTTCAGGTTTTGATTTTATCTGATCGATTTCAGTTTTTAATCGGGTTAAGACTTCGTGTTTTTGTATAATATCTAAAGCAATTCTTTTTTGCGCTTTCTTTTTAGTTTTTATTGCAGCTTCTAATCTAGCATTTTGGTTGTTAGTTATTTTCAAATCAAACTCTAAGGTGGCTTGTTGTTCATTATATTTTAATATCTGTTCGTTATAATCGTTTTGTTTAATGTGATTTTTAAGTTTTTTATTTATCCAGAGTTGGTAGAATACAATTAATAATAATATAACAACAGCTGCAATTAAAGCAAACTGGTATAATTCAATTGTTTCTTGTGGATTTTCTGGTATGGAAATATCAGTAATAGTTTTCGTGTTTTTTTCAATTGTTGATGGTGTGATTATTTGTTCCTTAATTACATTGTCTGTCTGTTTTTGGGTTACGGTTAGATTAAAAACATTACTCATGAAAAACAGTGCAATAAATGACATCAAGCCTGCAATTACTGGAGTGGCAATCCATCCAGTAGCAATTTTCCCAAGTACACTAAAGTCGAGGTTTCTACCACCTTTTAA
>JAUVBX010000010.1 GCA_030590985.1 Lutibacter sp.
AACACCAATCAATATAATTAAAAAGAAAAAAAAGAATAGGGAAAAACAACTTCAATAAGTCAAAACAGACACATTTCCAAAAAATTAGTTAATCAAAAATATGATCTTAACCGATACACACACACATTTATATAGCGGAAAATTTGATGAAGATTTAAGTGTCGTAATTAAACGAGCTGTAGATGTTGGTGTCAATCGCTTTTTTATTCCAGCTATTGACGCTTCGTATACACAAAAAATGTACAAGTTAGAAGCAGAATATCCAGACAATATGTTTTTAATGACTGGCTTACACCCTACTTCAGTTAATGAAAATTACAAAGATGAACTCAAACATGTATTCAATCAATTGAGTCAACGTAAATTTATTGCTATCGGTGAAATAGGTATTGATTTATACTGGGATAAAACTCATTTAAAAGAACAACAAGATGCTTTTCAAACGCAAATTCGTTGGGCAAAAAAACACAAACTTCCTATTGCAATACATTGTCGAGATGCTTTTGATGAAATATTTGAAATTTTGGAAAAAGAAAAAGCAGACGATCTGTTTGGTGTATTCCATTGTTTTACTGGGACTTTTGAGCAAGCACAGCGAGCCATTAGTTATAATATGAAACTGGGAATTGGTGGTGTCGTCACTTTTAAAAATGGAAAAATAGATCAGTATCTACATAAAATACCATTAAAAAATATTGTTTTAGAAACAGATGCACCCTATTTAGCACCTACTCCCTATCGAGGAAAACGTAATGAAAGTAGTTATTTAACCATAATTGCCCAAAAGTTAGCTGATATCTACCAAATGGATGTTGAAACTGTTGGCAACATCACTACACAAAACTCCATAGATTTATTCGGTGTTTGATAGAGAAAAAAATTAATTTTTTAATTTAATAATTTCATCTCAATGACTTTTCAAGAACTCGTAAACAAACGACAAAGCAACAGAGCGTATTCAAATAAGCCCGTTGAGGAAAATAAGATTATACAATGTGTTGAGGCTGCTCGCATGGCACCTTCTGCGTGTAATTCTCAACCTTGGAAATTTATTATTGTCGATAATCCTGAGTTGAAAAATAAGTTAGCTCAAACAACTTCCAATCGTTTATTGCCTTTAAACCATTTCACAAACCAAGCGCCTGTTCATATTGTTATTATTAATGAAGGTTCGAATTTTACGGCAACATTGGGGAATAAAATTAAAAACAGGAACTTTAGTTTAATCGATATCGGAATAGCAGCAGAACATTTTTGTTTACAAGCCGAAGAATTAGGACTTGGAACCTGCATGATTGGGTGGTTTAAAGAAAAAGAACTGAAATCCTTACTAAATATTCCTGAAAAAAAACGTCCAGAACTAGTTATCACCATCGGATATCCGGCTGATGAATATCGTGAAAAGAAAAGAAAAAGCTTAGAAAAAATACTATCATACAATACGTATTAAGATAAATCTATTCTAAATATACTTGAAATACACTTCGTTGACTTCATACAATTGCATCAAGTAAATTATTACTTAAACGTATAAAACAATCCATTGGTTAAGTCGTACTGTTTGTTAGGAATTCCTTCGACTGGTAACGCATCATAAGTTAAGTTAAAAGCTGTCTTAAATGATAAGTTTTTAAGAATTTTAAAGGAAACCGCACTTACATGAGATACTCTATAGTCAGAAAAATCCTCAAATGCTGGCTGATAATAAGTCGTACTTATTAATGAGATTTGTTTGTTGAAATAGAAACTAAAACTTAAATAAGTGCTATTTCTCCAGTCAATATGTAAAACAGATATGTCTTCTTTTGTTTTTTCATATTCATACATAAACAAGCTACCCAAATAAATCTTATACTTTTCAGATGTTGTCATTTTCCATCGGAGTCCTGTTCCGGCTAATCTTCTATAATCAATTTTTGAAATGGCATTGTATTGGTTTTGTAAAAACGCCTCCCATGAAAGTTTTGGATGAAACTTATAATTATAACGTAAGTGCTGTGCTCCTTTATTGACAAAATCAGCCCCGTCAGCTCGATCAAACCCAATAGCATTCATAAATAATATAAGATGTTTAGGGGCTTTGTATTGCACGTGTATCTTGTTTTTAACTTTAAAAAGTTCTCTTGTGTTTTTCACAAAACCAACATTCAAACTTACTGACCCAGACCAACCTGTAGTATCAGTAACCATTCGTAATGATTCCGTGTTAATAATCTGTGCCTGTAATGAAAAGCCTGCTAACATTAGTAACCATATAAATTTTTTCATTTTTTATTTGTATTTTAATAATTCTATATAAGGATCTCCTTTTAAATCTAATAATTGTGCAAAAGCAGGTTCTGTTTTTACTCCTAATTTTTTTAGAGCAATAATTCTGTCTTTAAAACCTTTTCCTTTTTGTAATAAAATCTGATGTTCGACTAACATATGTCTAAAAGCATTTTGTTTGTCAGACTCAATATTTTGTCCGAATATTTCTATGGGAAATTTCTGACCGTCAAATGTAGCAATTGTTGTTTGAATTTCATTCACCAATTTTGTTGTAAGCCTAAAACTCTTTTGATTCCCAAACAATCTACTCAATTCATTCGAAAAATTGGTATGGTTATCACATTTACAAATAATATCTAAATCAGAACTGGGAATATCAATATCAATTGGGATAGTCCCAGCTAATAGTGGCTTATATTGTTGTAATTTTTGAAATATTTCTAAATCTGTAAGCTCTTTATAGGCTAGTTGTTGCCTTAAAGTTCCTGTTTTTAGATAATTGATATTTAAAAATTGATTCATTACAATAGTTAAGCTATTATACAGAAATCCATGGAAAAAACATAGAGGTTCACAAAAAGTTTATCCTATTAATTAGATAGATTCTTTCCTGAAATAAATTCAGGACAGGCTACTCAGAATGACATTTTGTTAGCCTACGATATTGACAATTTTACCGGGTACCACAATCACTTTTTTAGGAGTACGTCCTGCCAATTGTTTTTGTGTTTTTTCATGTGCCATTACTGCTTTTTCTATGTCCTCTCTACTTAAATCTAGACTTAACTCCATCGTAAAACGCATTTTTCCATTAAAAGATATCGGGTACACTTTTGTGCTCTCAACCAAATACGTCTCTTTAAATACAGGGAAAATCGCTGTGGCTACCGATTCTTTATGACCAAATTTTTCCCAAAGCTCTTCAGCTATATGCGGTGCATAGGGTTCAATTAATATTGCTAAGGGCTCTAATATCGCTAGTTTGTTACATTTTAAAGCTGACAGTTCGTTTACAGCAATCATAAAAGTAGAAACCGACGTGTTGAATGAGAAATTGGCAATATCTTCTTCAACTTTTTTAATGGTTTTATGTAGGGTTTTATACTCCTCTTTTGTGGGCTCTTCATCACTTATACTAAAACTCTCTTCTTTACCAGAATAATACAAACGCCACATTTTCTTTAGAAAACCATGTACTCCCGTAATTCCAGCCGTATTCCATGGTTTTGCCTGCTCTAAAGGCCCCAAAAACATCTCATACATACGTAAGGTATCTGCACCATAATCGTGGCAAATATCATCAGGGTTGACCACATTGTACTTTGATTTGGACATTTTTTCGACTTCGCGACCTACAATAAAGGTACCATCTTCTTCTGTGATAAACTTCGCATTTTTATATTCGTCACGCCAATTTTTAAAAACTTCTATATCTAATTCATTAGATGCATTCACAAAACTAACATCTGCATGAATAGGTGTAAATCCAGACCATTTATCTTTAGTCTTATTCTTTTTAGACTGTTCAATAATTGTCCTTTCCTTGATAATCTGTTCCATTTTATTTTTACTCACAAAAATGGTTTCGCTTGTATTATCTCTCACATCTGTATATTCCCATCTATATACAAAAGCACTCGTACCCAAAATCATCCCTTGATTAATCAGTTTTTTGGCATATTCTTCTACAGGAACTAATCCTTTGTCAAATAAGAATTTTTGCCAAAAACGGGAGTATAATAAATGTCCAGTTGCATGCTCGCTACCTCCAATATAAAGATCTACATCTTTCCAATAATTTAGTGCTTCTTGTGAGGCAAATTTATCTGTATTATTAGCATCCATATAACGATTGAAGTACCATGAACTACCTGCCCAACCCGGCATGGTGTTCAACTCTAGTGGGAAAATCATTTTATTATCAACAGACTGTAGACTGACTACTGTAGACTTTTTTGTATCCCAAGCCCATTGAGTAGCATTTCCTAATGGTGGTTTTCCATCCTCTGTAGGTAGGTATTTTTCGACTTCTGGTAAAAGAATGGGTAAATGTTTTGTATCAATCATTTGTGGCATCCCATCTTTATAATAAACTGGGAAAGGTTCTCCCCAATAACGTTGGCGACTAAAAACGGCATCACGTAAACGATAATTGATTTTACCTTCGCCAATATTTCGTTGCTCCAGCTCATAGATCATACGTTTCATCGCTTTTTTAGCAGGCATTCCTGATATAAAATCAGAATTGGCTATTACAGCAGTTTTATCTTCACAAGCATGTTCTGATATATCAATATCCTGGAAAATATTAGGTATTGGAATATCAAAATGCTTCGCAAAATCATAATCACGTTGATCGCCACAAGGAACTGCCATCACCGCGCCTGTTCCATAACTCGCTAAAACATAATCACCAATCCAAATAGGAATTTGTTCACCTGTAAATGGATGTTCGACATAAGCGCCCGTAAATTGCCCTGAAATGGTCTTTACATCAGCCATACGATCACGTTCGCTACGCTTGGCTGTTGCTTGCACATACTTTTCTACAGCCTCTTTGTATTCGTTAGTCGTTATCTTAGCTACTAATTCATGTTCAGGAGCCAAGGTCATAAATGAAACTCCAAAAATTGTATCAGGACGTGTGGTGAAGACAGAAATGCTAAATTTTGAATTTTGAATTTTAAATCTTACCATTGATCCTTCCGATCTACCTATCCAATTAGTTTGTGAATCTTTTAATGGTTGTGGCCAGTCTATTTTATCTAATCCATCTAACAAACGTTGGGCATACGCGGTAATACGCATAGACCATTGTTTCATTTTTTTACGAATCACAGGATGTCCACCGCGTTCTGAAACTCCATTGACAATTTCATCATTAGCTAAAACTGTTCCTAAAGCTGGACACCAATTTACTTCAGTATCAGATAAAAATGTAAGACGATAATTAAGTAATATTTTTTGTTTTTCTTTCTCTGAAAAGGCATTCCATTGGTTCGCGTCAAAAAAAGGGGTTTCTTCATCACAAACCGCATTTAGATTACTATTTCCTTCTCTTTCAAAAGTCTTTACCAAATCAGAAATTGCAAGTGCTTTATCTTCATCCTTATCATAATAGGATTTGAATAGTTGCGTAAATATCCATTGAGTATGTTTGTAATAATCAGAATTTGAGGTACGAATTTCGCGACTCCAGTCAAAAGAAAAACCAATTTGATCCATCTGACGACGATAAGTCGTAATGTTTTCCTCAGTAGTTTTTGCTGGATGCTGCCCCGTTTGTATGGCGTACTGCTCAGCGGGTAAACCAAACGAATCGTATCCCATTGGGTGCAAGACATTAAAACCTTTGTGACGTTTATAACGTGCATAAATATCAGATGCTATATAACCTAGTGGATGTCCAACATGTAGACCAGCTCCTGATGGATATGGAAACATATCTAATACATAAAATTTTGGTTTATCAGAGCTATTATCTGCTTTAAAGGTTTGATTTTTTGCCCAATACTTTTGCCATTTAGCTTCTATCTCGTTAAAGTGGTATTTCATCTATAATACTAATTTAATCTCGATGACTATCGAGACAATATTTAAAATTGAATTCCGCAAATTTACAAATTCAGATTACAGTTTGGGTTATTTAAGGAAAGTTAATCTGATTTTGTAGCGTTTTTTTGGTAATTTTGCTAAAATCTCATATAAAAATGCAATACAAACGAATATTATTAAAACTGAGTGGTGAAGCCCTAATGGGAGAACGTTCTCATGGAATAGACCCAGTTAGAATAACTGAGTATGCCAAAGAAATTAAAGCAGCTGTTGAAAAAGGGGTCGAAATTGCTATAGTTATTGGTGGTGGTAACATCTTTAGGGGAGTTGCTGGAGCCAGTAATGGTATCGATCGAGTTCAAGGTGATTATATGGGAATGCTAGCTACGGTTATAAACGGTCTTGCATTACAAAGTGCCATTGAAGGCGAAGGAATTGATACACGCCTTCAAACTGCCATTAAAATGGAACAAGTTGCTGAACCTTATATCAAACGAAAAGCGGTAAGACATCTAGAAAAAGGGCGTGTAGTTATATTTAGTGGAGGAACAGGAAATCCTTTTTTTACTACAGATACAGCAGCTGTTTTGCGTGCAGCAGAGATTAATGCCGATGTCATTTTAAAAGGAACTCGTGTTGATGGTATTTATTCAGCAGATCCAGAAAAAGATAAATCCGCTGTAAAATATGATATAATTACCTATAAAGAAGCCATGAATAAAGGTTTAAAAATCATGGATATGACAGCTTTCGCCCTGAGTGAAGATAATAGACTTCCGATTATTGTATTTGACATGAATACATCTGGTAACTTGATGAAACTACTATCGGGTGAAAAAATTGGTACTTTAGTTAAGAATTAAAGGGTCTTTTAATTTGCTATTATGAATGAACATTTAAGCGTATTTGTGAATTTGGAATAGTATTTGTAATTTTGAGGTAATATAAGTTTAATAAAAAACACATCTAATGAACGAAGAGATACAATTTTTACTTGACTCACTAAAAGAAAATATGGATAAAGCCATAGCCCATTTAGAACATGAGTTTAAAAGTATCCGAGCAGGTAAAGCAAATCCATCTATGCTTAGTGCAGTTACCGTTGACTATTATGGTTCACAAACTCCTCTAAGTCAGGTAGCCAATGTGGGCACATTAGATGCACATACTATTTCAATTCAACCTTGGGAAAAATCACTTATCAATGAAATTGAAACTGCAATTAGAAATGCTGACTTGGGTTTCAATCCAACTAACAATGGTGAAAGTGTAATTATTAATGTACCCATACTTACCGAAGAACGTAGAAAGGAATTAGCAAAACAAGCCAAATCAGAGACTGAAAACGCAAAAATTAGTTTACGAAATGATCGTAAAGAAGCACTTCATGAATTAAAAAAATTAGGAGTTTCAGAGGATTTAGAGAAAAATGTAGAAATTGACATCCAAGAAGAAATTGATAAATATTCTAAAAGAATAGATGAACATTATGAAGTAAAAGAAAAAGAGATAATGACTGTGTAGCTCTAATTACACATAATTTCAAAATATACATATAACAACACATGACAAACAGCCCAGAATTGATAATTCTGGGCTGCTTTTATTTAATCAAGCACGAGGTAATTAATAGGTAAGCTGTATTTAACTCCTACTTTTTTACCTTTAAAAATACCTGGTTTTATCTTAGGAATTTTCTTTAACACTCTTATTGTTTCCTTTTCTAAACTTTTATGAGGCGCATTTGACTTGATATTAGATATATTACCATTTTTATCGATAATAAACATCACAAATATACGCTGTACTCCTGAAGCTAAACCAATATCTTGGGCAATATCAGGGTTGAAATTCTTTTTAATAACACTACCTATTCCTTTTGATAAACAAGCTTTTAATTCTTCTCTTGTTCCTTTACATCCAGGAAAAATTGGCATTTCTTCCACAATGATAATTGCTACATCTTCAATCACTTCTTCTTTAATATTCACTTCTTCATAAATAGAATATACAGGATTTTCAGGATCCATTTTTGATACATCAATAATTGTTTCTGTAATACCTGAATCATCTTTAATAATTTCTGGATCATCTAGGATTAGCTCTGGATTGGCCTTCAATTTTGGTTCTTTTTGTTTTACTTCTTCAGGAGTTGTGTCGGGAATAGGATCATCTATATCTAATGTAGTTGGTGGAACATATTCTACTACATCATGATTTACCAATGTTTTAGACTCAATTGCAATATATACCAATAATAGTGCAAGCACTAAGCCTAATTGGGTAAAAAGAATTGATGATTTACGATTAACATCTCCTTTTTTAAACTGTTTTTTGTTTTGTGTACTTTGCATAATTAATAGGTTTAAATTATTAAATAAGTGATAAATCACAATGGTCATTTTGATTTATCGTATTACAACTAACAATTGTTATATTTTTGTTGAGAACAACAAACGTACCAAAACAAAAAACCGTATTGATTTTAACATCAATACGGTTATTGTATTTTATTATAAAAAGTCTCTAATCCTGAACTATAAAGCTAATAGGTAAACTATATTTTACACCTACAGGACGACCACGTTGTCTTCCTGGTTTCATTTTAGGAAGCAAACCTACAACTCTTTTAGCCTCAGCTTCTAAACGTTTGTGTGGTGCTCTAGCTTGTATGCCTGCTATATTTCCATTTTTATCAATTTTAAACATTACAAAGATTCTTTTCTTCCCTGGTGTTAAACCTAAATCTTGAGCTAAATCAACATTGAATTTTCTACTTACAAACTTTTGAACATTTTTAGATAAACAATCTTTTAGTTGTTTTTTATTCCCTTTACACCCTGGATAAACAGGAACATCTTCAATAATTGAAAAAGGAACATCTTCTAATACTTCTTCTTCAATTTCAATTTCCTCTATTTCATCAATTATAACTTCTTCTTCTTCACTAGTTTCTGTAGATTCAATAACTGTTTCTTCGATTTCTTCATCATCTTCTACTACCTCAATCTCCTCTAATACTGGTGGTGGGGCTACTTTTTGTTCTTCTTGTTTTATTTCTTCGATTTCTTGTTCCGTTTCTGGTATGTCATCTTCATCATCCTGCATATTTGTAGTATAAGCCATCACCTGATCATCAGTATCTTCCATTGTTTTATATTCTATAGCCACATAGGTAAGTAGCAAAGCTAATACCAAGCCTAATAACATAAACAGTCTACTATAATTTTCTAGGTTTGACTTTGTGCTTTTTTTTGATTGCATAATTGTATGTTTTAATTAATTGCGTGCTAATTTATGAATTTTATAAAGAATTTTCCAAATTTATTATTAGAAAAGACTTTTGAACTCTGTCTTTTTCTACTATCATTCTATCTAAATAAAATTTTATACATATATTTAAATGTCAGTAAACCAAGTAATAAACCCGTCATATTTGCGATAATATCTCTCCAGTCTGCTGTTCTATTTAGAGCTACTTCTCCTTGTAAAACCTCAAGAATAATGCCAAATAATATTAAATATAATAAAAGTTTTAACCTTAATTTTAAAAATATTCTTTTCCTAAAGACTAATAACCAACTCCACATTAGCCCAATATAAGCAATTGTATGTAGAAACTTATCAGATACACTAATATTGGTTTTAGGAATATAATTAGTGTTTACTAAACTAAAAAAACCAATTAAAATACTAGTACTTAATGCAACAAATAGAGCATTAGCCAGCAACCAATTCTTGATATGCTGTAGCATCTAAAAGGTTTGAAAGTTCACTTAAATCTGCTATTCTTAATTTAATAATCCATCCTTCTCCATAAGGATCTGTATTAATTCTTTCAGGAGCATCCTCTAAATCTTCATTAAACTTAACCACTTTTCCAGAAATTGGCAATAATAGATCTGAAACAGTTTTAACAGCTTCAATTGTGCCAAATATTTCATCTTTTTCTAAACTTTCATCCAAAGTATCTACATCTACAAAAACAATATCACCTAATTCTGCTTGTGCAAAATCAGTAACACCTATTGTAGCCATATTTTCTTCCACTAAGATCCATTCATGGTCTCTGGTGTATATTAAATTATCTGGTATATTCATTTTATTTATTATTTTTAATTCCCTAGGTTATATTTAAAGCTAATTCCTGAGCTTATTGATCTTCTATCATAGGTTGTTGAAACCTGATATGCTGATGCATCTTGAATATAATAAAAACCCGCTTGTAAGTTTTTTGTCAATGCGTAATCTGCAATAAATCTTAAACTAAAAATATTTTGCCCCCCTGTTATTTGATCATTTTCAATTTCATCATCTTCACCAAAATAACGCACCATCATTTGATCATCTCGTAAAGAAACATCTAATTTTAGATCTAAATCACCTTTAAACTTCATCTTTTGACCTTTTAAACGCATTGTAAAAGGTAAATCTTTAAGACGATACCCTAGACCAACTACATATTCAATTCCACTATTTTGGGTCATTGTATTGTTATTTAGATTAAGTGTCATCATACGATCTCGATTAACTCTTCCTCCTAAAGAAAATGAATTTTTTAATTTAAATTCTACTTTAACTAATGGAGAAAACTCTTCGATTAAACCTATATTAGTGAATAGTTGCTCATTAAAATAGTTACCTGTAATATCGATAGCATCTGGTGTTTCAGGATTGTATTGTAAATTATTTGTAAAATTTAAAATAGAATAAGATGATCTATAAGCATGTGATATTGAAAAACTTTTAAAGCGTTTTTTAAACCATTTTAACTTCATCAAACCACGATATCTTACTTGCCAATTAGGAAGTGGGATATCACGGAATGGATTTAAACGAACTTTATCAACTGATTGCCCTGAGTATGCAGCTATGAATGCTGGTAAAACAACTTGTTGGCTTGTACTTCCATAACCACTACTAGCTAATCCTGATTGTTCTGCTAATCGTTGTGATATCGCTGTTCTATTCTCTTTAAAACGTTGAAAAAGCACATCATTATCCTCAAAAGTGGTGCCTAACATAAAATAACTCATACTAAAATTCCCCATTTCACTTGTTATTGATGGCGCAAAACGTGGTGTAATACTATTATTATCAATGACTGGATCAATTTGTTCTGATATATTACGTGTATAAATCTTATTAGCTTGAACATCAATATCAAAGTTCTTAAATGGACTTACCTTTGCTGTCGCATCAATTTTTTCATAATGTGTTTGACTATATATCTTATTGTAGTAAGCATCGTCATCATCGGGATCATTAGGGTCATTTAAATTACGTGTTAACAACCATCCATTTTCTAAAGCCCGGTTTCGTATATCTACTTGGCTCCCAAAAACAAACCCTAAATTTGGTGCAAAACTTCCTGAATAATTATCACGCCCCAACATACCTACTTCTGGTTGATAGGCAGGTAACAATGTCCCATTATTCTCTTGATAACTTACTTTAATACTTTTAACTGCTGTTACTAAACCATAAAAACCTCTAAATAATTTTCCACTTGTAGTTTTAGGAGTTTTAGTTTTTCCGTTTCCGACAAATCCGCTATTTCTTCCGTTCCTGCTCATTATATTCTTTGCATTCTCTGAACCAGTTTCTCCTTTTGTATTTTCAGCACCTTTAGTGTTCTCTTTTCCTTCTTTTTCTCCTGTGTTTTCTATATTCTCTGAATTCTTTGCGTTTTCAGCATTCTCTGTGCCTGTTTCACCTTTTGATTTCTCAGCCTTTTTACTTTCTTTTTTAGCTTGTCTATCTTTTTTTCTTTTTTCACGTACTTCTTTGGCACGTTTTTTTTGTTTTTTATCTCGCAATAACGTTGTTAAACCTATCTCTTTATAGAATTTTTTCATATTCAAATCTACCGATAGATTATGGGTGTTAGCATTTTGTATAGTATTTCCTATTTGTTCTATATACGATTTTGAAGCCCCCTGCCAATCAAAATCAGCTGTATAAGAATAATTTGATTTAATAAAACTAAACAAAGGTATCTTGTTGATGGGTATTTGATATGAACCATCTAAAGTTTGATGATAATGCGTAGGGCGACCTAGATTAAAGAAATTTTGATAGAGTGTAATATCACTAGTGCTTTCAAAGTCATCATAAACATTACTATTCAGAGCTCTAAAACTTAAACGAATTGATTTTGTTGGTTTGTAGCCAATGTTGTAATCCCAATCAAAAAGAAAGTTACGTTGTTTTAAAGTCGGTAAATCTGAAAGATCTTTAACTAATGTACGTGATAGTTGTTCATTGTAACCTCTAATAACATTTGAATTAACTGATATATCATTCGGCAATAAATTAAAATTAATATCTTTAATAATTTTTAAATATTTACCTTTTAAAAACTTTGTTTTTTTGAACGGAGTTATTTCAAATGGTTTAAAACTATAGGTATAACCTACAGAAGCTCTTACATTTTGATCTAAGAATTTTTGTACATTATAATCGCGATGTTCTATCTCATTATACGCATAAGAAAAAGCTAAGTTTTCTATATTATAAAAGCGTGCTTTTTTTGTCGATTTAGGATTTCTATTTTTCTTAATATTAATAAGACTTATGCTAGTGCGTTTAGTATAATCTTGTGCATCATTACGATGTGGACTATTGCTATCGTTTGTATCTTCTAAAACAATATCCTGATATTGTGCATCATATTTTGGATCTTTAATTTCTTCACCAATACTAAAGTTTATTGGTAATTGGATCCCCCAATTTTCTGGCAATAACTTCCCTGCATTTAAATTGGAAGCTAAATCATATTGTTTAATGTCTTCTTGACTTCGTTCATTTACTGATTGGTCTACGTTTCCGTAGCCTTTTGTAGACATTCTTCCTGTTACTGATACATCCATTAAATCGGCAAAATTAGCATCAGCACTAACTACAGCTGCCCAACCTCCTTCGTTATCAAAATCTGATACACGTAATTCATTAAACCAAATTTCTGCTGTTTTTTCTTGTGAAGAATTATTTTTCACTCCTAACATAATGGTTTTAATTTTTCCCAAATTAGGATGTCCTTTAACACGAAGTCGATAAGCTGATTCTTCTCCAGAAACAGGTGCTGGATATAACTGATTACTTTCAGCATCACCAAAAATTTCATAGCGTTCTAATTTCAATTTTTTTAGGGCCTCTAAATCTATATTTAATTCGTTTTCTTCGGGCCAAACTCCTGTTGCTGTCGAGCTAGAAAATGGCGTAATTTTTAAAGGTTGTTCTATTTGATAAAAGTTATCACTCAGGTCACTTCCTAAACGAATTATCGCCACCAACTCATCGTCGTTAACAGTGGGTTCATTTGGTTTTCCCTCCGCATGAATAAACATTTGAAGACGTTTAAACATTCGCACATCGAAACTTACATTTTTGAATAAACTTCTACCTTCTTCTGGTAGTAGATTTCTTGTTTTTAACGATAAAGATTGTTCGTTTTGTTCTTGAATTGTTGTAGTACCTTGTAAGCGCTCTCTCTCGATACCTGGTGGTAATACATAAGGAATTGGTGAACGTCCGTCGTTTTCTTCAATATTTACAACTCCTGACTCAAAATTATCTAAATCCATTAAAGGTATATCGCCATCTTCTAATGTATATTTATATCGTCGCCACTCACCACGTACCATTTCCATTTCACCAAAACGTAAAACTACCGGCATTCTAAATTTCGTCATAAACAAACGCATAAAACGAATAGAATGAAAATTATTTATTCCATTAATTGCTTCTCCTTTTGAAACAGGAATACGTATTTGATACCATGTAGAGGTTTGAGAAATCCCATTTGGAAGGGAAGTAGTAGTCTCTCGTTTATCGACAATATAATTTGTACCCACCTGCAAGTCAGCTTCATTTAAAGAAATTCTATATTGATAATAACTTTCGACCGTACTCATAGTTTGATCTTTGTTGATATCCTCAGAATCTGGATATTGGGTAGATGCAGTTGGATAAGGTTCGGGAGACATATTAGCAGTTGGTGAGTTACCTTCTGTCCGACCATAGTTTTTATAACGAGTAATGATACTTGCACTTTGGTTATCTAACTCAGCACCTCTATAAAACTGAAAGTTATCTGATGCGGGGTCGGCCTGTGCTTGTGCTCTTGCTCCGGCTGGTAACGCATTTATATATTCTGAAATATTAGAATATTGTCCTTCTCCATTAAAATCAAAATTCTGTTCTTGTGAATCAGATAAACCGTCCAAACCAATATCTTGCACTAAACGATGATCATCATTATCGTCAAAAGCATTTAAAAGTGCTTGATTTCGAGGTATTTTACCCCAGATTGTAGAATCCGTATTATCAGCACTTCCATCTTCTGGTAAACCATTTTCAAACATCTTTCGATTATCTTTTAATATATCCTCAGAGATGTTTCCAAGGTTTAAGTAGAGTTCACCTGTATGATTTATAGGATTAGATGGATCAATATTTGTAGGTAATCCTTCTTCATTTGTAATCGAATAATTTTCAAAAGGATTCATCAACCAAAATTGAATGTATTCAATATTTGAATTCTCAAAATCTGTAATAGTTAGTGGTCTTGTTATACCCCCCCAACGTTCTTCAGGATTACTAAAAGTACCATCTTCATTTACATTATTTGTATCATAATTATAAGTTCCTCTTTCATTGGGAAAAAATGCAAGGTTTAAAGTTCTAATATTTGGTGACTCTGTATAATCTTGTTCGTCTTCTGGGAAGAGTTCATCATTATAAATTCGACGCACCTCTGCACGAGATAACTCATCGTTATCAATATTATCTGGTTTGTTTCTACCATACAAATCATTGTCAATATTAAACCATGATAGTCTAGCTCGCTGCATACCATAGGCTAAACCTAACTCACTACCACCTAAATCTACTAGATTCGGGTCACCTTGTGGCGTACTCGATAGGTACCATAGTTGTTCAGAACGAATTTGTAATGGTGTTTGGGAACCTTCAAAATCATCAATATATGAAGCCGCTTGTCCGTTAATATCAATACTCTTAGGTGTTCCTGGTATTAAATAAGCTACATCGCCACGTATAGAAAAATTAGAGCTTGCATCTGTTTTTGAAAAAGGTAATTTGTTGACCCATTTTGTTAAGATCTGTGCCTCTGTATCATAACTAGCGTTTAAACCAAAAATACTATTTTGAATAGGCTCTTGCCCAAAAAACACTTTATTAGTAAAGGGTTTTTCTCTCAGATTTAAATAAGAAGCTCCAGCCACAAAGTTATCTGAAAATTTATGCTCAACATCTACTCCAAAAAAACTGCGTCGTTGTTGATTAAATATTGCGTTTTGTTCTACTGATACACTAATAGGCGCATTAGAAGCTTCTATTGCAGGATTGATAATTTTAACCCTTCCTATTTGATAATCAACTACATAATCTACTCCCTCAACTAACTCACGTCCACCACTTGTAACATGAACTGAACCTTGTGGTACATTAAAAGCTCCTAGAGCTATACCACTTGCGCTATCTGATTTATAATACCCTTTAACTTGGTATTTATCTTTTTGTTGATAGGTGTTTTTTACTTCTTGTTGCGTTAATTCATAAAGCTCATTAAACACAAATTGATTATCTACTTCATCTAATACAGTATCAATAAAAGAGCCAAAAGGTTGTACTTTTGGAAACATCATATAGCCTTTTCTAGCATAAATTGTGATGCCTTCTACAAAGTCAAAATAACCATCTCCACCTTCTACTTCATAATCATTTTGATCTAAGCGATCGATATAAAATAAATTTAATAGTGTTTTTGTTGAAACACCGTTTGTTTGCGCAGCTTGCAATGTATTTAAAGGTACTCCTGTAGCATCATTTTCATACATTATTTCTAATCGAAAACCTTCTTCTTCTAGTTGATAGGCTTGCAAATTATATATATTTTTCATCATCAACTCCCATACTGGTATGTCAGTAATTACCATTTCACTGCGTAATAATTTAACTACTAAGTTATCTGGAGCTATTATTCCATCACTAGAAAGCTCTCCTACTTTGTATACCTCACTGCTTCCATTTATGGTATATTCAAAGGCTACGGCTAATACATCACTTTCGGCTAATCTGCGATTTAGTGAAATAAAACCTAATTGGCGATCTAATATAAAGTCAGAGCCTTCAACTAAACGACGGGCATTTTCTAAAACAGAATAATCACGTCCTTGTTGCATAGGTGTCGAGGAAGTCGGTGGTACGATAAGATCAAAAGCATCAGGTATTGTAGAAATATTTCTAATAGGACCCTCTTCTGTTAAAACAGTTGCTAACTCATTTACTGAATTATCAGGTATGAAATTTGGTAATTGAGCAGTAACTAATATTTCTGTATTTCCAATATTTCCTCTAGATACATCCGATTCTCCTATATCGGCTAATGCTACAATATTTCTTACATTATTACTCGTTTGATTTGTGTTAGTCGCCCATAGCTCAATACTTGTAATCTGAATAGATGAGTTAACTAATGGGTATCTTAACAAAGCATTATCAAAATTATCTTTAAAATATTGTGCTAAAAAATAATGCCTATCAGAATCATAATCGGAGGCTTGCAATTCAAATTCCTCAATAATTGAGCCTCCTTCTGCTTTAACTGTTTTAGATTGTGATTGTTGTTTTGCATAAACAGTAGAAATAGTTGTTTTTCCAAATTGTAATTCTGTTCTAAAACCAAAAAGATTTTGTGCTCCATGAATTAAGGAACTTCGCATAGGCATACTTACATTACCTACTTCTATTTTTCGTATTATTCCATCATCATCGTAGCCTGCACTAGGATCAAATTCTAATTTTACAATATCTTGAAAATCAAATGTAGCTTGTGTATCATAATTTGCAGATACTCGTAAACGCTCACCAACCTTTGCCATTATACTGGCTCCAATATTCTGATTAAAGTCAAAAATAGTCGGTTTTCTATTGCTTTCATTTAAGTTTGGATTATCAACTTCTTGATGCAAAAGACCCATTTTTATCTCAATATTTCCTTGCATATTGACTTCAATCTCATTGCTGCCAAAAACGCTTTCAAAGAAATTTGAATTTACATAGTATTTTGGAAGTAAATCTTTCTGATCTTCTGTACTACTTCTTTTCTTGCCACTAATAGCACTTAATTTTCCTTTAAAGTAATCGTGCATGTCTTTTTTAAGACGATAGTTACTATACTCCTCAGGAGTCATCACAATAGGATAAGATATATCGAAATCTCCAATTTTTGTGACTACCAAATAACGATTTTGAGTTATATCATAAATTACTTCATAATTCTCAAAATCAGTTAAATACAAACTTCCAGTTTGATATGTATTAAATTCATAAGGTAAAACTACGATGCTGTCTATTGCAATAGAATCTTGGGGGTTTTGTGCTTTTAATGCTACAACTGTCAATAGTAACATAAAAGTAAAACGAGTATGTAAAAGTAACTTTTTCAATTATTAAAGATTTTTTAAAGCTTGTTTAATTAAATTTTCAATATCTAAATCGGTATTATCACGTAATATATTATCAACAACTCGTTGGGTTTGTTTACGTGAAAAACCTAAAACGTCTAAAGCAGATAACGCTTCATCTTTTATGGTATTGTCTATATTTGATGAAATCGCTTCAATATCATAGGTTTTAATTATTTTATCTCGTAAATCTATAATGATACGCTGAGCCGTTTTTGCACCTATTCCTTTAACAGATGTTAATAAGGCTACATTATCTGAGGCTATAGCATGTTGAATTTCTTTTGGACTCATCGATGATAACATCACACGAGCCGTGGCAGTTCCCACACCAGAAACCGAGATAAGCAATCTAAATACTTCTCTTTCTGTTTTTGTGAAAAAACCATATAATGATTGTGCATCTTCACGTACATGATAATGCGTAAATAACTTAATAGACTCTTCATCAGAAATTTGAGAAAAAGTATGTAAAGAGATATGGATAAAATAACCTAAACCTCCACTCTCTATCACAGCATAAGTTGGGTTTTTTTCAATAAGTTTCCCTTTTATGTACGTTATCATTTAGGTTAAGAAATATTTAGTTCCCAAAAATAGGAAAAATATTGATTTTTTGGGTGATAATAGCTGTTAAAAGCTTAGAAAAAATGGTTTGATATTTGATTTTTCAGGTTAAAACTACATATTTTTCCAAAATGCCCAGAACTTACGTTTTTTTAAATACTCCAAATTTGATTCATTTTGATAAGCTTCTCGTTCAAAACTAATAGCTCTATAAGCTGTATCCCGATTATTATAAATGATTAATTTAATTAAAAACTCAAAAATATACCAAATAAAAAATGGGCCCCACAATAATTCTATTTGTTGACGTAAATGAATTTTCTCATGGTTAATTAGTATTTCATTCTGTTTATGAATTTTGTCTTTTATAAAAATAAAAGGCCAAATAGTCATAGCTGCATACTTACTGTGAAAAAATTTAAATCGTACAATCATTTTGGTAAAGATATATAAATTTATAATTGCTTATTTACACATATCAACCCTACCCAATAGTTATCAAGATACAACTTTCTAACTATATGTTTGTTAAAACTTGGGTATTGCATGTATACTCTAAATAAATTTTTTGATTCCTGTAAAAAATGTACTTTTACAGAATCAAATTATAAAAAATGTCAGCGTCAACTAAAGAATATAAACGAGTGACCATAAAGTCCTTATCTGAAATGAAAGCTAATGGGGAGAGAATAGCCATGCTCACTGCTTATGATTATACAATGGCCAAAATTGTAGATAGTTCAGGTATTGATGTTATTCTTGTGGGTGATTCGGCTTCGAATGTCATGGCAGGTCACGAAACAACCTTACCTCTAACTTTAGACCAAATGATATATCACGCAAGCTCAGTTATACGAGCTGTTGATAGAGCTTTAGTGGTAGTTGATTTGCCTTTTGGGTCTTATCAAGGGAATTCTAAAAGCGCCTTAAATGCTGCTATCCGTATTATGAAAGAATCAGGTGGTCATGCAGTAAAAATGGAAGGTGGTTCTGAAATAAAAGACTCAATTAAACGTATATTATCTGCTGGTATTCCCGTAATGGGTCATTTAGGTTTAACCCCTCAATCTATCTATAAATTTGGAACTTATACTGTAAGAGCTAAAGAAGAGGAAGAAGCTAAAAAATTGAAGGAAGATGCCAAACTTTTAGAAGAACTAGGTTGTTTTGCTTTAGTTCTTGAAAAAATACCTGCTAAGTTGGCTGCAGAAGTAGCAGCAGATCTTTCAATTCCTGTGATTGGTATTGGTGCGGGTGGTGGTGTTGATGGCCAAGTATTAGTTACTCACGATATGCTTGGTATGACATACGAATTTAATCCGCGTTTTTTACGTCGCTACTTAGACCTTTATACGGAAATGACAAATGCTTTTAACCAATATATTGATGATGTAAAAAGTGGTGATTTTCCGAATAAAAAAGAGCAGTATTAAGTGTGGACTGTGGCAAAAATAATGGTTAACTATCTTTTCTTAACTCAATAGTAGGGTCCCAAAATATTTCTTGAAAATTAACTATTTGGAAATTCTCAATAATTACTCCTTCATTTTCTAATAACTGCTGCATTAGGTTTGTGCCTTCAAAGTGGTGTTTACCTGTAAGTATTCCTTTAGAATTTACCACTCTATGCGCGGGAACTGTTCCGTCAAGATGTGAAGCCTTCATTGCCCAACCAACTGTTCGTGCAGACTTAGCCGCTCCTAAATAATGCGCTATTGCTCCATAACTTGTTACACGACCAAAAGGTATTTGTCGTGCTACTGCTTGCGCTTTTTTAAAAAAATTGGTTTTTTGTGACATTTAAACTTTGTCAGAAAACTTAAATTGTAAATAAGTTATTGGTTTATTTTCTTCTAAAAACATCTGTTCATAGAATGTTTGCACTTCTGTAACTATAGCTGGAGCACCCTCATTTTTGTATACATCGTGATTGGCATAAACTATATCATGTTCTAAACCCTGTAGCAAACCTAGTGTATATCCATGCATAAACTCACTATCTGTTTTTAGATGAATTAAGCCGTTTTTTATAAGAATACTTTGATATTTTTTTAAAAAGACAGGATTAGTCATTCGATGCTTCGTACGTTTGTATTTTATTTGTGGATCAGGAAAAGTTATCCAAATCTCATTCACTTCATCTTTTGCAAAGCACAAATCTATCAATTCAATTTGTGTACGAAGAAAAGCTATATTTGGTATATTTTTTTCGGTAGCTATTTTAGCACCCAACCAAAAGCGAGCTCCCTTTATATCTACCCCAATATAATTAATATTAGGATTTCTTTGAGCCAAAGCTAAGGTATATTCACCTTTACCACAGCCTAATTCTAAAATAATAGGATTTTTGTTTTTAAAAAAAGTATGCCATTCTCCTTTTAAGTAGAACCCATCAAAAACTTCTTGACGAGTAGGTTGAATGACATTTTGAAAACCTTCGTTTTCGCGAAAGCGTTTTAATTTGTTTTTGCTGCCCACGGTTTTAGATTATGCACTATCTTCTTTACCGCTTCTTTTATAACCATACATTTGGTTTAGCCAGTAAAATAACGCAATAAAACCAACAACGATAAGAACCCAACTAACTATGTTAGAGGTCCACCAATTATCAGTATCTAGACGCAAAGCATCAAAAGGCGCAAAAGTCCACTCAATAAGATTTTCAATTAATTTCCAGATATTGTTTGCTAACATAACTTTCTATTGTTTACTTTGCAAACCTACATAAAAAAATTTATTTTAAATTTACATAATAAATAAAAGTTCTTTAGCTCGTTTTATCTGATCTATTCATAAAATGTTTTTTCACTAAAGAAACCTAATAAATACAACTGATGCTCGCAAGATTTTTTCAAAAATCAGAACCTATAAGCTTTGTAAGCTTGTTGTTCTTGTTATTTGTGTTTATAATTATTCGATTTTTTATTCCACTTCCAACAGGTGTAGATTTGGGTTTTGTTCTACAAAGTTTTAGTGTGTTTTTGTTTTTTACTTTTGTTGTATTCTTGGCGAATTTTATTATTGAAAAGAATCATTTAACATCGACTAATTTTTATGCCATATTTATATTTGTTCTAATTTTAGGTTTGTTTCCTACAGTTTTTTCTTTTTCAAAAATTAGCTTGTCCCACTTGTTTATATTACTTGCAGTAAGGCGAATTTATAGTATTCGTTCAAAAAAGTTGCTTTTATCTAAGCTTTTTGATAGTGGTTTTTATATGGGTGTTGCTTTTTTACTATACCCTTTATCTTTTTTGTATGTTTTACTTATTTATGTAAGTTATTTTATTTATAAAAAAATTATTGATAAAAATTTATTACTTCCTTTAATAGGCTTCTTAACACCAGTTTTTATAGTTTTTACCTATTTTTATGTCTTTGATAAATTATCTGTTTTCATATCTTTAATTGAAATAAATATCAATTTCGAGATTTTGGAACATTTTACTACTTCTTCTATAATACCTATAATGTTTATCATGGGTATTCTCATTATTGCACTTTTAAAAATCATTACTAAATGGCAATCTTTTGATGGTAAAGATAAAAACAGTACCAAACTAATAGTAGCGCACCTACTAATCAGTATGTTCATATTGCTAACTAATAATTTAAAAATTGAATATACTATACAATTTATATTTTTCCCTTCAGCGATACTAATAGGTGATTTACTCTTCTTAGTTCGCAAAAACTGGATTAAAAATCTGCTTTTATATAGTTTAGTAATCCTAGCTTTTGTAGTACCCTTTTTGTAGGATAATATTATAGTTTATCTCCAAACGCCAGATCTCCAGCATCTCCTAAGCCTGGAATAATATATCCATGATCACTCAACATTTCGTCTATAGTTGCAATCCACAAATGTGTGTCTTTAGGTAAGTGTTTTTCTATATATGCTATACCTTCCGTTGATCCTATAACAGCAAAGATATGTAGTTCTTTTGGAGTTCCGTGTGATAACAGAGCTTGATAAGTGCTGACCAAAGATTGACCTGTAGCCAACATAGGGTCTGCTAAAATTAGTATTTTGTCTTGTAAAGATGGTGATGCAAAATATTCTACTCTAATATCAAAATCACCATTTGCCTGTATTTTACGATACGCAGAAATAAATGCATTTTCAATTTTATCAAAATAGTTTAATACACCTTGATGTAATGGTAATCCAGCACGTAAAATAGAGCAAAGCACTAAGTTTTCATGAGCTAACTGCATAATTTTGGTGCCTAATGGTGTAGTAACCGTTTCGCTTTTATAAGGCAATTGTTTACTCATTTCATAGGCTAAGATTTCTCCCATTCGTTCAATATTTCGTCTAAAACGCATGGAGTCTTTTTGAATACTTTGGTCTCTTATTTCAGCGATAAAAGTATTTAAGATAGAGTTTGTATCACCAATATTATGAATATACATCTTTTAAGTATTTATAAATAATACAGCTACAAAGATAGTTTTTTACGGACTACCTAAAAAATAAAAAATAATTTTACATACTTATTAAAAATGTTTTTAAAAAACTTGCTAGAAAAAGAAAAACAGCTATATTTGCAGTCCCAAAATTGGGAATAATACATTCCCCCTTAGCTCAGTTGGTTAGAGCATCTGACTGTTAATCAGAGGGTCCTAAGTTCGAGTCTTAGAGGGGGAGCTCAGAGTTAATAAGCCTTTACAGCAATGTAGGGGCTTTTTTACGTTATATACCTCAGTAATTACTGGAGGGTTCTTTGATATACTACACTTTGCCTACTATTCTTTCAAAATGCCAACTTGCCAACTTATTTTACAACTGTTTCTCTGCTAAATTTTATATTAATTGAAAATATATTTCCTGTGTTGTGTGATAAAGTATATTCTTTAAAAGAATAGAAAGAGAAATCTCTAATTCACAAACTCTCATGTAAATGATTTATTCATTCAATATATTTAAAAACTAATTCTGAATGTTACACAAGGTTGATAATCTTGGGTTACCAGGTTATATTGTGCACATGGCTTCAAATCAATCTTAATACCATCGTAAGCAGTATTCTTTATCGTGTTAATTCTTTCAACTCTTTTTTTGCCTGTAATTCTCATAGGTATTCCCACAGCCATAGTACCAAGTCCTGCAATACCCACTAATCCTGCTACAGCTACAGTACCGAGATTTTTAGGACCAACTAAACCGACCAAAACACCTGCACCAATTGTTGCCCCCCCTACAATGGTTACTGTTTTTCCGTCTTTTTTAAGCTTCAGTGCCTTGTCTAAATAAATATTCAATTCCTCCTGAGAAGCTTGCTCTAAGTTTGTTACAGAATATGTTTTTTGAGCAAAAATTGAAGTAGTAAAAAGGAACAATAACGAAACTAAAAGTGTAAATATTTTCATGACTTTATATTTAAAGTTACTATGACAAAGTTTTGGAATTTCAAAAGGATTACACAATGATACAAATCAGTAGATCATATGATTCTCGTCAATAGAAATGGATTGAAACATTTATCGGTCAACTTGACAAGTTTTTGGACAAGAGGGAGAGCAAATAAAGAAAGTCTTACATGAAAATGTAGGTCTTTTTTATGTTATATACTTACAATATCTACGCTTAATCACATTACATAAATTAATCGCTTTTTCTACTAAAATGCCAAGTTGCCAATTTTTTTAATGGTAAAAAGTGTGCATTTAGATGTGCAACATCTCAAAAAAGGTGCGCATACGTGATAATTATTGATTAAATATGGGAGAATCAGAACTCCATCTAGTTTTTTTTGGTTAAAAATATTAGAATATACTTTGTATCTTTGATTTGTGATGAAATTTTTTCAAAAACAAATCAAATTGCAATCTTATCCTAGGGGTTTTCATTTAATTACTGATGAAGTTATTAATTCTATTCCAGAGATAGTTCAAATAAATATTGGTCAATTACACCTATTTATTAAGCATACATCTGCAAGTTTGACTATTAATGAAAATGCAGATCCTACCGTAAGAACAGATTTTGAAAGTCATTTTAACATTATGGTTCCGGAAAACGCACCTCACTATAGACATACTTTTGAAGGTTCTGATGATATGCCAGCACATTTGAAATCGTCATTATTGGACACTTCTGTACAAATACCAATAACCAAAGGAAAATTGAATTTAGGAATTTGGCAAGGAATTTATCTATGTGAACACAGAAACCATGGAGGAGGCAGAAGTGTTGTTATCACCGCCTTTGGAGAATAAAACAAACAACAAGTATCCTCTATTCTTTAACTGCTTTTTTACTTACAACACCCCTATTAGTCTCGATTTTTACCATATAAACACCTGATTTCAAAGATGAAATATCTATTTGCTAAAGATTGGTTCGTTCTTGCAACGCCATATTACACATGGATAGTGTTATTCTAAATATTATCATTTACCTTTGAATGTAATTATTCAAACCAAATAACCATGAAACTAAACTTTTACATTTTCCCACTACTATTTATGTTGTTTGCGGTACCATTTATCGCGTCCTCGCAAGTTGAAGGTGATACCCTAAGAGTGCAAACTTTCAATTTTGATAGTACTACACGCGATACGCTGATAAGCTTTCCCGATTTACCAACTGTCGACTTTAGAAAAATATTACTAAAATATACCATGCGTTGTAAAGACGGCTTAGTCTCAACTCCTTCAGAAAGAAACAAAGGTTGTGGTGAATGGGATTACAGCTGTAATACATTTATAGCCGATTCGAGCAGAATTGAAGAAGTAATAAGAACACATCCCAATTATGTTATTTCAAATTTTTCAGGGACAGAATTCGATTATACCACCCAGCAAACTTACGACCGATTCAATTTTGTACAAAAGTTAATAACAATAAACAACATCATTTCTGAAACAAGTTATCTGGTCGGGTCCGGGTCCGAAACATTGGATAATATTGTAAAAACAGACAATAAAACAGGGCGTTCATTTATTCTTGTCAAAGCAAGCGAATTAACGGGTTCTGGGTTAACAGCCGGTGCTATACATGGTCTTAATTTATCCGTATCTAACTCTGGAGAGTCTGCTGAATTCTTTCGATTGAATATTAAACATACAAACCTTTCAGAACTAAGTACGGCAACCTTAGATTTTGATAATTTCACAGAAGTTTTTTTTAACGATTACAATTTCGTGAACGGAAATAATAGATTGCAATTTCTCGCACCCTTTACTTGGGACGGTTCTAGTAATTTGATTCTTGAGATGTCATTTTCGAATATGGTCGAAACAAATACTATTTCATTTACAGGAAGTACCAGTACAAATGTACGTACTATAACTGCAAGTAATACGGGCTCTTTAGATTTTTCGTCGGATGCTGTAATTGAAGCGAGCACCCTATTTTTTAATACTGTTAACAATGAAATTACTGTGATGTTTTGGGCGAAAGGAAATGAAAATATGCCAACGAATAATTATGTGGTATATGGCAAAGATGCAGATTCAAACAGGCAGCTAAATATTCATTTACCATGGGGAAATGATATATATTTCGACTGCGGATATGAAGGCGGATATGATAGGATCAATAAACCCTACACAACAGAGCAAATAAAAGGACAATGGAATCATTGGGCATTTACAAAAAATGCAAATGATGGTACAATGAAAATTTACTATAACGGTGTTTTATGGCATAGCGGAACAGACAAAAATAATGTGATTGATATTGTTGATCTATTTATTGGCAAACTTGAGGGTAGTAGTCGGTTTGTTAATGCGGAACTCAAAGAATTGTCTTTTTGGGATAAAGAACTTTCAGTATCTACGATCCTAAATTGGAAAAACAAAACAATTGATGCTACTCATCCTGACTACAATAATTTAGTCTCTTATTACAAATTTGATGAGGGAAGCGGTCAAAATGTTACCGAATCCAAGCACAATTTAACCGATGTTGGAACTAATTTAATTTGGAAATATGAAAGAGGAAATCAACTGACAACCACATTCATCGAATCAACATCCTATCCAAATATTACTTTTTATAGGGGTTCTTATGATCTATCGCTCACTACGCATGGAGAACAGTATTTACATCCAAAAAGCCCAAATATTGTAAGCGAATATACCGTAATTGACAATAGCGGGGTTACGCCATTTATACACGATACAGTAGATTTGGTATCCGTTGATTATCTTTTTGAAGCAGTTCCTGAAAACGTGTATGACGGCGATACGGGCATTATACTAACTACTGTTCCGGTTACAATAGAAGGTACAATTACTATTATTGATTTAACTTATATTCAAAGACACCCATTTTATAATGAGTTGGTTTCCTTCGTAACACCCTATGGTATATATTTAGATCTGGGAATGGAAGGAAAGGCTTGGTATTTTGATATGAGCGATTATGTAAATCTACTGAAAGAAGATAAACGTTTAGTGATGAATGGTGGTGTATGGCAAGAGGATTTGGACTTAGAGTTTTTATTTATTGTAGGAACACCTCCTATGGATGTTATTGAATATAATCAAGTGTGGCAAGGTATTTATAGGTTGGGCTCTACACCCATTTCACAAATTTTAGATGACATTAAGTATGAATCAAAAGATATTTTATTTAATCCCAATGCAAGCGCATTTAAATTAAAATCTTCCATAACAGGTCATGGAAGCGAAGGCGAGTTCCATCAAAATGGTGGTTTGGTTTACCACAAAATATTATTCAATGGTATAGAAGAATTAAATTGGACAATTACGCAAGAGTGTTCATTTAATCCTATTTATCCACAAGGAGGCACTTGGGTTTATGACAGGCAAGGTTGGTGTCCCGGAGAAAAAACGCTATTAAAAGAGCAAGATATCACTCCTTTTGTTACGCCAGGAGCTACAATAAGTTTTGATTATAACACTTCTGTGCCAAATAACTCAAATGGTGATTATCGCTATTTAGCAGCACATCAGATAGTCAGTTATGATGCGCCAAACTTCCAGTTAGATGCTTCGGTTGTTGCTATAAATGCACCTAATAATTCTGCATTGTACACCAGAACGGGAACTATTTGCGCAAACCCAACCCTAACAATACAAAACACGGGGGCTAATGCCTTAACAAGCTTAACAATAAATTATTGGCTGAACGACTCACAATCACCACAGTCTTACGAATGGACGGGTAGTTTAGAATTTATGGAAACCGAAGAGGTAAGTATGCCATCAACTGAAGAATTGTGGTTCGATATAATTGCGGGTGACAATGTTTTTAATGCGTCTGTTTCTAATCCAAACGGTGGTTCAGATGAGTATTCTTTTAATAATACTTACAGTTCAAATTTTGATATTCCTAATGTGTTTCCTCAAGAATTTACCTTAGAGTTTAAAACAAATAATAGAGCGTATCAAAATACTTATGAAATACTAGATGTGGTAGATGATATTGTTGGAGAAAACGATTTACCTTTTAATAATACGGTATATTCAGATGAATATAATCTTCCCACGGGTTGTTATAAATTATTTGTGGTTGATACGGGTCAAGATGGTGTTGAATGGTGGGCTAATCCCGGACAAGGAGTAGGGTATATACAAATAAAGAATAGTACAGGCACGCTTCTTTATACATTTGAACCAGACTTTGGCGGTGGTTTTGAGTATAGTTTTACAACTAATTTTCCATTAACAGCGGAAGAGGTTAGTTTTTTAACGAGTATTAAACTATTCCCCAATCCTTCTGTTGATAGCATCAATATAGAAGTTGATGCTATTGAAAGTGTAGCAATTTCATTTACAAACATTACTGGACAAGGTGTTCATCTTAAAAGAAATGATTTAGGAGATAATAAATGCTCTTTCAG
>JAUVBX010000055.1 GCA_030590985.1 Lutibacter sp.
ATTTCAGGTGGACAAACTCCTAATGAATTCAGAATAAAGGAAACGTCTGCAATATTCTGTCCGGGTAATATTTTTTCTAAAACACTTACACCATGTGTGTAAGCAGCTCCTTTTAAATGAACTCTTCGTGGTTTATTTCCACCATCACTTACTACATAAAACCCTACTTCACCACGTACACTTTCTGTTTTTGTCCATACTTCACCTGCAGGAACTGTCCATTTCATCGGATTTGATATTCTGTTATAATAACTTCCTTCAGGTAACTGATCTAAAGCTTGGCGAACAATGTTGATAGATTGTATTATTTCATCTCTACGTACCAAAGCTCTAGCCCAAACATCGCCACCTTCATAGGTAGGCACTTCAAATTTAATTTTATCATAAGCATCATAAGGCTCATCTAATCTAACATCGTGTTTGATGCCTGTTCCACGTAATGGAGGTCCAACAACTCCCCATTCTATGGCTTTATCTTTAGGAATAATTCCAACACCTTGTGCTCTTTTTTGGAATATTGAATTGTCAAATAATAACTGGTTATAAGTTTTTAATCTTTCTTCTAAATAATCCATTGTTTTGTAGGCCTTATCTACCCAACCTTTGGGTAAATCTCTACGTACGCCACCTGGCCACATGTACATATGGTATATTCGGGCACCTGTAAGGTCTTCAAATAAATCTAAAATATAATTTCTGTCTCCAACAGACCATTGCCCTACAGTATATAATCCACTTGAACCTGATTGACCACCATACCATAATAAAAAAGCTTGGATACGTGCTAATTCAGATACAATTGTTCTAATATATTTTGCGCGTTCTGGTACTTCACGACCTTCCAATTGCTCTACCGCTCTGGCAAATGTCAATTCCATTGGATCTGGTTCAGGTACACAAAAACGACAGAGTAGGGTAAAAGATTGTAGCCAATTTCTATTTTCAATCAGTTTTTCAAAAGCACGATGTAAATAACCCACATGGGTTTCTGCTTTGATAACAGTATCACCTGCTATCTTTAGCTTTATCATCATATTTCCAGTTATACCTGGGTGCTGCGGCCCTATATATAATGTTGTTTCTTTCTCTCTGATCATTTATCTAGTTTAAAGTTTAAAGTTTAAAGTTCAAAGTTTGTCATCTAAAGTGAATAATTTCAAACATTGTCATTAAACTATCATCTATTTTATATCTTTTATTTCTTTTATCAGCTTTTTTTAAATCTATTTACATTTCTTTGAAATTAAATGCATTGCGTCTTTACTTTATTGTCTTGTATTATAGTTCCACCAACTTTTCACTTTATGAACTTTTAACTTGCATTAGTCTCTTGAATATTTTTTAGCAAAGTCTGGTAATTCTTCGCCACTTCGTTTTTGTATTGCTTCTCTTACATCTTGTGCATCTTCACGTCCTGGTCTTGTAGCGAAGTTTTCTAGGGCATATTTTTGTGAATCAAAATCTCTACGCATTGGCGGTATATTGTCCCAATCTTCCAAAATAAACTCTTTACGACCCACTAAACCAGGGAATTCAATACCGTACATTTCTCTAAACTCACGCTCGTAAGTATTGGCTTGATCCCATATTGTATCAATATTTTCCATAACAGGATTTTCTCTATCAATTCGTGTGTGAACGAGAACGGTAAGCTTATTATTAGGATTCCATACAATATAAATCAATTCGAATTTATTCTCCTCAATCCAATCTACACAGGAAATATGATTTAAATGGATGTATCCTTTTTGATTTTTTAAAAACAAGAGAATACTTGAGACATTTTTCTTGTCTGCTTTGATACTTACACGTTTTTTGTATTTTATTTCTCCTGTTATATCAAAAACATTTTTTAGTTTATCTAAAATTTTGTTTTCTTTTTTTAGTTTGCTCATATTGTTTGATGACTATTGACCGATGACCGATAATAAATAATTCGATTATCAATTAGTTCATTTTTTATTACAATTTATATATTCAAAATTAAATACTTACAGTTGATAACATCCGTCATCCATCACCTATCACCCGTCATCTAACATTCAACTACCAGTTATAATCGTCTGGGAAATCCCAATTTTTTATTACTTTTTGTTGATTTTCTCTATACCAATCCAAATTATCTTTATAACATTTTCCACCTCCTGCATTTCCATTTTGAATAAGCCCTTGAAGTTTTACTATACCATTAATTACACTTTCAGGTCGTGGCATACAGCCTGCTATATATACGTCTACGGGCAAGTATCTATCTAATGCGTTTATGGTGTTGTAACTATCGAAATACATACCGCCATTTATGGTACACGAACCAAAAGCTATAACATATTTGGGATCTTGCATTTGTTCATAAACCCGAATAACTCGTTTTAATGTTTTTGTTGATAAATAGCCTGTTATTAATAACACATCGGCTTGTCTTGGGGTAGCAGCTCCTCGCATTCCAAAGCGTTCTGCATCGTATCGGGATGTCATTGTTGCAGGAATTTCAATAGCACCGCAACCCGTACCATACGCCAATACAAATAATGAATGCTTACGAGCAAAATTCATAATATATTCGACCATTTTTTGTGTTTCTTTGTCGTTTACACGACCTGCAGAAGTACAGCGGGGCGAAAAATCAATCTGTGCTTGCTTGATTTCCTCTTGTGTTGGAATTCCAATAGTTTTAATTTTTGACACTTGTTCTATATTTTTATTGTTATCCATTTCTAATTAAATGTTCCATTTTTGTACAAAGCCCATACAATAGCTAGAATACCAAAGAATGTAGGCCATTTCCAGAAAAATCGAATTGCTTGCTCTGTTCTATATCGCGGACTTACGATCGCTACAAAAACTGGTATCATATAGAATAGGAATGTTTTTAATAGCAGTTCTAGTAAGCCGACCGCAGTTCCTGCAATTCCTTCTAAATTATTATTTCCTGCTCCACCTAAAAATAAATCTACCATTAGGACTAATTTTATAAAGGCAAAAACAGCACCACCAGTCATCATAGTTCCTAAATATTTTCCACCAAATTCTGCTCTTGGTCCAGAAGCTAATTCTGCTGGTGCTCCAACAATATTAAATGGTGCGTACATAAACATACCTAGTGAAGCGAGTACTGCTGCAATAAAAGCAAATGGATTTTGTAGAACGATCCATACTCCTGTTTCAGCTTGGATATTTAAAAATTCGGCAATGGTTGTTGTTTGAAATTGCAACATTAAAGCTGTTATAGCTAAAAAATAAGGTATTTCAAATCCTACTAATTGACTTAATCCCCTTGATACACCCAATACTGAGTTGGGGTTACCTGATTGACCAGCTCCTAAGGCCATTCCTAAATTACCAAAAACCATCATATATAAAAGGAAAATTAAATCACCTTTCATTGTAAGATTTTCAAACCATAAATCGCCTTGTAAAACGGGAATAAACATTAGGGTAGTCATGGCAGCAATGATTATCCAAACTGGTGCCATATGTCCCATAAAACCGTGAGCAATATTTGTGGTTTTACTTTGTAACTTTAATAGATCTAAAAAGTTTTGATATACAGGTGGTCCCACACGATTTTGTGCTCTTGCAATTACTTTTCTACGAAGTCCACCAAATAGCATTCCTACTGTAAAGGCGAGTAATGCAGTGATAAAAGCTCCAAATATTTTAAATAAAATTCCTTCCATAATTTATGAAAATATAACGTCTTTAAATAATAATAATACTACTAAGAAAATCACCACATACAGTGCATAAGTCTGTCCATTTCCTGTATATAATTTTCTAAAAAAACCAAAAAAGGCTTCTAAATTTTCACCTAAATTTTTCCAGATCTTATTCATATTCATACTGTAAAGTGGTGCGGCTGCTCTTTGGAATGGTTGAAAGAAATCTTGTTGAAAACTTAAATTTTCCCATTCTTTTGGTATTTCACCTGAAGTAGAAATATCTTTTGTACCAACATCTTTTGTGTTTTTGTAACCTTTTAGCGTAATGAATACGAAGACGATTACAAATACTGCTCCAATAAGCATGCTGATTAATCCTAGGTTGGTGGTGTCACCCCAAAGATTTGTTAAGGAAGACATTTGCCAAGTTACATCTTGAAAACCGATAGCTTCCATTGCTTTGGCTGCTGGTTCAAAAATCAATCCAGGAACTGCACCAGAAACTATAGCTATTATCATCAATATTAGCATTGGTATAAGCATTGTAATTGGTGCTTCTTTTACATCTTTTGTGTCCTTTTCCTCTTGACCTAAAAATAATCCATATAAAAATCGATAGGAATATAAGAATGCAGCAGTTGATGAAAAGAAAACCACCACTACTAAAATGTAGTTGTTGCTTTCAGTTATTAAAGCTTCATATAGTAACCATTTTCCAACAAAACCACCAACTGGAGGCATACCTGCCAAAGCAATGATAGAGACTAATGCGACAAGAAATGTCCATGGCATTCTACGAATAAGTCCTGATATTTTAGTCATATCAGTAGTACCTGCTTGTTTTTCAACAGCACCTGCAACCATGAATAAAGCTCCTTTAAAAACGGCGTGTATAACTGTTAAATATAGTGCAGCCATAATTCCTAATTTTGTTCCTGTAGATAGGCCTACTACGATATAACCTAATTGTGCTACAGATGAATAGGCTAATAATTTTTTTGCATCTGTTTGAATGAGTGCATAAATGGTACCCATTACAGCGGTAATTCCTCCGAGCCAACCTAAAATTGTGCGAACCCAATAGAAATTTTCAGGATTTGTCCCTAAATAGATTGATGTGAAAACCAATCCTATTCCAAAGACTCCCATTTTTGACATAGCACCAGAAAATATGGTGGTAAAAGACATCGGACTTTTAGAATAGGCGGATGGTGCCCATACGTGGAAAGGCATAACGGCAGCTTTAATACTAAAACCAAGCAATAAAAATATTGGGATATATATGTATTGTTCAAAGTTAAAAGCTCCTTTTGCTATGGCTTCACTAATCAATAGTGTATCATAGTGAACTCGTATAAAGACAATGGCAGTAAGCATTGCATATGCGCCAATTGCACTGAATATCATATATTTAACACCTTTTGTTTTAACCTTATAATATGCATTATAGATTACTAATAAGAAAGATGCCCAAGTCATTATTTCCCAAAAGATAAACAATGAAACAAAGTCTTGACTGATGACAACTCCGAACATCCCTAAGATTGTCAAAAGAAAACTTCCATAGAAGTAACCTAAACGACCTTTACCTTCCATATATTTAATGGAATATAGTAGTGCTAAAACACTCATCCCAAAAATGATATAAGCAAAATAGTAGGAATAATCAGTTAATCCCCATTGTAAGTCTAATCCTGCTAATTGAAATTTAAACTGATATCCTGAAGGAATTTGAGTGAAAAATACTACACTTGCAGCTAGAGAAAACAAAAAAGCAGTTATTCCAGTTAATTTACTACTGAAACTATCAATGAGGAAGGTTAGCATACTTCCAACTAATAAAATGAGTAATATGATTGCTATAATTTCCATTTTATAATTTTAAATGTTGAATTTTATGTTTTAAATTATCATTCATAATTCTGCATTCTTAATTCTTAATTGAGAGTATTTGTTGAATATAATTTGATTTGTCTAATAAGGCATCAGCTGCACTTTGAATATGAGGCATAATTAAATCGGGATATACACCAATAACAATTATAAACAAGGCCAATGATGACATGGCAACAAGCGCATTTATTGAAGGTTTATGTGAAGCGGGTTCGCCTTCCTGTTTTGCAAAATAGATACGTCCGACTACACGAAGGTAATAGGTTAACTCTATGATGGTTACGAGTAAAATGCCAATAATTAGGAATACGTATTTTTCATCGGCTGCAGAAATTAGTATATAAAACTTACTCCAAAATCCTGAAAAAGGAGGGAAGCCAATAATCGCTAAAGCTCCTAATGCAAAAAAGAAAGAGACTATAGGCAGTTTCTTATAAATACCATTTAATGATTTTATTTTTTTATCGTCTGTGTTGTAGATAAAATAACTTCCTGCCATGAATAATAGTGATTTTATCACCCCATGGTTAAGCATTAAGAATAAAGCACCAAACACTGCCAAATTACTACCTATACCAAAAGCAATTAATACCAAACCAACTTGTCCGACGCTTGAATAGGCCAACATTCGCTTTAAATCTTTTTGAGATATAGCAGCAATTTCTGCAATAAGCATAGTTACAAATCCCATAACCATTAAGTAGTTGTTGACACCTTCTACATCAAACATGGTAAAGACTACTCTAATAAGTGCATAAACACCAGCTACAGAAACTACTGCTGCAAAAGTCGCACTAGTAGGTGATGGTGCTTGTGAATAAGCATCAGGCGCCCATCCATTTAATGGGAACATTTCAGCTTCAATACCCAATGCCACTAAAAAGAAAATTAAAGCAACAATTTTCATTTGCTGTGGAACATCTGGCATTCTTTCAGCAATTTGAGCCATGTTTAAAGTTCCTGTCTGCGTATAAATAATCAAAATACCTAACAATAAGAAAGCAGAAGCAAAACCACCGATTAACAAGTATTTAAAACCTGCTTCGGCGCCGTCCCTACTTCTATAGAAAGCTGTTAAAGAAAAAGCAGAGATTCCCACGATTTCAATAAAGACAAACATATTAAAGATATCTCCTGTGATAATGATACCGATAGAACCAGCAATCATCATCATTTGTAAAATTTCGTAATATTTTACTTCACCTCCTTTTAGAGTTCGTTTAAAACGATAACCATATAACCAAATGATAAAACCTAAAATGGATACCATCGTTGCTAAAAATCCAGTAAATGGTGTTACTACTAAATTAATTCCCCAAGGAGCTTGCCATCCTGCTAATGTTTCGCTAATCATGCCATGTTCTGCAATATGATTCATTAAAAACAATGAAACAATCACATTATAGAACAATACGATTCCAGGAACTATCCTAGCAGCATCTTTATGGATTTTTATCAACAAAGGAATAGCAAAGGCAGCTATTAATGGTGCGACTATATAATGAACGGGTGTTATTACCATTTCAGTGAATTTAGTTGGTCAATATTAGCTGTGTGGTGGTGTTTGTATAATCTGATAACCAAGGATAAGGCTAGAGCAGTTACCGCAAATCCAATTACAATGGCAGTTAGTACCAATGCCTGTGGTACTGGATCTACCATTCTGGCACCTGCATTTTCATTTCCTGGCGAAAAGATAGGTGCAGTTCCTCCTGAAATGTAACCAATTGCTACAAATAATAGGTGAATACCTGCATCCATTATCGATAAACCTATAACTATTTTAACTAAATGTTTTTTCATTAGAACAGCATATAATCCGATAACAATCAGTGCTATAGCTGTTCCATAAACGGCAATAGTTATTAGGTCTCTATATTGCTCAAACAGCGCTTGAAATTCCATCATTTTCTTCTTGATTTAATGTTTAAAAGGATGTCCAATACATTGGTTAATTCAGTTGCTACTTTTATTCCTACGAAAATGTAAATCAAAGGAATCAAGCCACCACTGACTAAATCGTTTAGATTACCAGTCCATCCTGTATTTTGTAAAAATGAACCATATCTGATTAAGCCATACAATCCGACGCCTACAAAGCCTAATCCTGCAAGACTTTCTAACCATACCATTATTTTATGATTATTTTTAAATCCTTTATAAGATACAAGCATTAATAAAAATCCTGTGGCAATGATGGCACCACCTTGAAATCCGCCACCAGGCGTTAGATGACCGTGAATAAATACATAAATCCCTAATAAAAGTATTAAAGGAAATAGAATTTTAGCACCTGTTTGTACCAAACTTGAGGATGGTAAATTTAATCGATGTGAAATATGTCTTTTGTTTTCTTCCTCCTCTTCTTCTTCCTCTTTTCGGTATAGAATACTTGCTAAACCAGTAGCAGCAAGAAATAATACGGAAACTTCACCTAAGGTGTCAAATCCTCTAAAGTTTACTACTACGGCAGTGATTGTGTTGGCTACCTTTAAATCATTTGGAGATTTATCGAGGTAATATGCAGCAACAGTTTCAGGGTTGTCTAGACTACCAATTCTATTAGCACCAATAGGGATGCTTGAAAAAGTAACCGCAAGCGTGTAACCAAGTGTTCCTATTAGTAAAAAAACGATTAATTTTTTAAGCATCTTTTTCGTTTTTAAATTTGTTTATATGGTCATCGTTGTATTTATTTTCATCTCTTGTAGTATTACGAATGGTAATAATGAAAATAATGGTTGTAAGTGCTATTCCTATGGCTGCTTCAGTAATGGCTACATCAGGAGCTTGTAGAATATAAAAGAAAACAGATAGTATTAAACTAACCACACCAGTTCCTAAAACGGCAAAGAGTAAATCTTTCTGCATAATAGAAAAGATAGCTGCTGCTATTAGAATAACTGCCATAGCAATAAGAAAAATGAGTAGAGCCATAATTAATCAGTTAAGTTTTGTAATTTTTTTTAATCTTTTTAAGCTGTTTTTCAACGGCTTTCCCGTAGAAATCAATTTCTTTTTCACAACAAGGTTTTATACCTGCTCGGTAAGAAGCTCTTGCTAAAGCATGAGAACTCAATGGGTTTGCAAATCCTATAAAAATAATAATAATGATAAGTTTTATCAGCCAAAAAGGTTGTAATAGTCCAACACCTAGAATTACACTCATGGCACCTAAAGTTGAGGCTTTGGTCCCAGCTTGTAAACGGTTGTATAAATCAGGCATTCTATAAATCCCTAAGGCTCCTAAGAAAAGGAATATGCTTCCTATTAAGATGAAAGCTAAACCTATATATTTCAATATTTCGTGTATAATTTCCATTATAATGCTTTTTCGATGAATCGTGCAATCACGATAATTCCAATAAAACCAAGAACAGCATAAACCAATGCCAAGTCAATATATATGTATCTTTTGAAAAGATAGCCTAATAAGACAATACCTGCTATGCCTATAACTGAAAGCGTATCAAGTGCAATTGCTCTATCTGCAGCCGTAGGGCCTTTTACGAACCTTACGAAGCTCAAAAGAGAACTTAAAGCAATAAGAGTCAGTGCGATATAAATAATAATGTCCATATCTAATTATAAATTTTAAGTAATATTTTTTCAAAAGGTTCTGCAATTTCTTTATACACCTTTTCTGGATCTTCGGTTGTTACATCTATCCAATGGACATAAAAATTATTTTTTATGATATCAATTGTAAGTGTTCCAGGAGTTAAAGTAATACTGTTTGCTAAAATCATCTTTGCGAATTCGTTTGTCAATTTAGTTTTAAACGTTACAATACCTGGGTTAATTGGTAATTCAGGTGACAAAACCCTATGTGCAACATCCAAATTTGCTTTTATCAGTGCACCAATAAATACAAAAAAGTATTTAATAAAATGTAAAATGTGCGAGGGCATCATCAATATTGGGTCACAACAGTTAAAATTCTTTACACTGATATACGCAATGATTAAACTAATTAGGATTCCTGTGATTAGTTCAGTAGGTTCAAATGAAGTAGTAAATCCGTACCAAATTAATAGTACTATTACAAATGAATAAATGAATTTTTTTAGTGAAAACTTATATGTATGCATACTTTTAAAAATTTCAGGGCAAAAGAACATCTATTAGAAGTAGATTTTTATGAAAAATGTCATCTTTTTATATTTTTTTAAAGAAAAAGTAGTGTTTTATTAACAAGTGTAACTGATGTTACATAAAAGGTGTTAAAAAATGAGATTTAATTAATAAATATAAGTCTCATTAATAAATAATAATTTTTGTTTCTTTGTTAGCAATAAAAATATGGAATGAACCAAAGTGAGAATTCAATAATTAAAAGAAAGCCTAAAAGAGCGATTTATAATCGTAGAGAGATTTATAGAATAATAGATCATAACAGTATTTGTCATATTGGGTTTATCCATGATAAGCTACCTGTTGTGATACCGACTTCTTATGGACGAATAGATGACATCCTATATATTCATGGGGCATTAGTGAGTAGAATGCTATTAGAATTAGAAAAAGGAGTAAAAATTTCTGTTTCCATTGCCAAAGAAACTGCATTAGTATTGGCTAGATCATCTACACATCATTCTATTAATTACGAATCAGTTGTTATTTTTGGAACAGGAAAATTAGTTGCTGGAGAGGAGAAAAAAAATGGTTTGAAAAGCATATTAGAAAATATGATTAAAGGACGTTGGGATGAAGTAAGAGAACCAACCGAAAACGAACTAAAAGCTACAAAAGTCATTGCAATTAGTATGGATGAAGTAACAGGAAAACGTAGAGATGAAGGAGTTGTAGATAAAAAATCAGATATGAATGCTGAAGTTTGGTCAGGCGTTATCCCAATTACTAAAAAATATGGGAAAGCTATACCAGATAATCAATTAGAAGCTGACATAAGTTTGTCAGATTCCATTAAAAACTTATACAAATAAACTATGTCATCAACTTTTATTTTATTACTTATCGTTGCCTACTTTGGCGTATTATTTTTAATCTCTTATTTTACAGGAAAAGGAGATAGCAACGAGGATTTTTTTAGAGCCAATAAAAGTGCTCCATGGTATTTGGTAGCTTTTGGAATGGTGGGAGCCTCTCTTTCTGGTATTACATTTATTTCTGTTCCTGGTTGGGTAGAAACAAAGAGTTTTTCTTACTTGCAAATGGTAATGGGTTTTGTGGTAGGGTATTTTATTATCGCCAGAGTATTACTTCCGCTATATTATAAGATGAATTTAACATCAATCTATACTTATCTTGAGGAGCGTTTTGGCGAAACTTCTCATAAGACAGGTGCAGTTCTTTTTCTTGTGGCTAGAATTGCAGGAGCTTCATTGCGATTATTTTTAGTTGCAAGCGTATTGCAATTACTGATTTTTGATGAGTTAGGTGTTCATTTTATTATAACGGTCACCATTACTATTTTGTTAATTTGGGTTTATACTTTTAAAGGAGGTATTAAAACTATTATTTGGACAGATACTTTGCAGACATCATTTATGTTGATTGCTTTAGTTATTTCAGCTTATCTGATAGCGACTAATCTCGA
>JAUVBX010000075.1 GCA_030590985.1 Lutibacter sp.
CTTTCCCAAAATCATCTTCCCATTGAACGAAACCATCATCACAAGCTTCAGCCAATGCATGTCTGTCACGTTTCCAGTGCCAAAAATCTGTTAATTCACCCTCATTTTTCATATAGTGTCTTGTAACTTTATTTCCAGCATCTTCTTCGTCATCTCCTGTTAATGCTAATGAACTATGACAAGTAACTGTACAAGTACCACCGGCAAAACCTTCAGGATTGCCAATAGGGAACATAAAACCAAATTTATCTTCATAAAATTTATCATTTTTATGATTAGCATATTTATTTTCTTGTTGCCATTTACTGCTTTCTGAATTAAAGAACCAAGATTGTCTGTCTTGACTATCAGTATCATCTTCCCATTCAAATAATAGATATAGATAAGTGCCATCATGGCCACCTCTTAATGAATATTTATAACTTTCTCCAGTATAAGGATCCATTAAGTCTGTAGGTTCTAATGATACATCAAAATTACTTGAACCATTTAAAGTGATTATTCTGTCTCCTGCACTTGTTACGGTTGCTCTATTTACAAGAGGTCTTGCTTCAGCCCAAACAGCATCAATTTCTCCATCAAAAATGGGCGCTGTTGAGAATTTTTTTACTAATAAAGTATCAGAACTTTCTCCTATTGGAGGATCTGTATCTATAGGAGTATAATCGGGGGCATCATCATGTGTGCAATTTGCTAAACTTATAATGAGTAAGAAGGCTAAAAATAAATTAATTGTTTTCATAATTTTATAGTTAAATGAATAATTGTTTTTAATTATTGGACAAAAATATGTAACAATAGTTACTCAAATCATGATAAATGTCACAAATGTTACATTAAGCAAATTACATCCCATATGATATATGTCATATAAGATACACAAAGGGAGTTGAGTAATCTTATTCTTAAGTAATATAAGTTACATAACTATAAATAATGCTAATAATAAATATGTATGAATCGCTAACAAAGTGAAGAAATTTATGATTCTTTTGATAGGATATTATAGTTTATCCAACAAACATTAAGAGTAGCAAAAATATGGACTAATTATTTATTGTTTATAAGGATAAATTTCATCATATCTCTTAATACTATTCATATTTACTCTTCTATTAATTAGAGAACGATTCATATCTTCAGGTTTTTCAAGACCTACAGCAGCTAATAATTCTACTAAGCTTTTAACAGTTTCCTCGTGAAAATTAAATACTCGTCTGGTTTTATCTGCTACAACTAAACCTTTCATTAGACTTTTGTTTTGTGTAGCAACTCCTACGGGACAGGTATTTGTATTACATTGCAAAGCCTGAATACAACCTACAGCTAACATCATGGCTCTGGCACTATTACACATATCAGCACCAAGAGCAAGCGTTCTCGCCATATGGAAACCGGTAAATATTTTACCAGAGGCAATAATTTTAATGTCTTTTTTAATGTTATATTTTACTAAAGTATCATAGGCAAAAGATAAACCATCTTTTAAAGGCATACCTAATGAATTTGAAAACTCTACAGGTGCTGCACCTGTACCACCTTCACCACCATCGATAGTGATAAAATCAGGAGTGATTCCTGTACTAATCATTGTCTTACATAAATCTATAAATTCCTCTTCTTTGCCTATACACAATTTAAAACCGATTGGTTTCCCTTTTGTTAGATCACGTAATTGTTTGATGAAATTCATTAAACCAGTTTCATCATTAAATGCAGTGTGACCTGGAGGTGAATGAACATCGGTATGTGGTTTTACATGACGAATATTTGAAATCTCAATAGTGTTTTTAGCAGCTGGTAAAATACCACCATGACCAGGTTTTGCTCCTTGGGAGATTTTAATTTCAATCATCTTTACATTTTCAGCAGATGCCGCCTCTTTGAAAGTATCAGGGCAAAAATTACCATCTTTTGTTCTACATCCAAAATAGCCTGTTCCTATTTGCCAAATTAAATCTCCTCCCGGTTCTTTATGATAAGGACTAATACCTCCTTCACCTGTATTATGTGCAAAACCACCTATTTTAGCACCTCCATTCATTGCCAAAACTGCATTTTTACTCAAGGAACCAAAACTCATAGCAGAAATATTTAATATACTGGCTGAGTACGGTTTTTTACAATCAGGACCGCCGACAAGAACTCGTGGATCTTTCTCTAAATCAGCATAGTTTTTTGCATAAATAGAATGGTCCATCCACTCGTATCCATTTTTATACACATTAGATTGTGTCCCAAAAGGAGAAGTGTCATTCTCTTTCTTGGCACGTTGGTATATTAGGGTGCGAAATATGCGATTAATTGGTCTTCCATCTAAATCAGTTTCCACAAAATATTGCATAATCTCGGGACGAATTTTTTCTAAAATATAACGTCCACGACCTATTATTGGAAAATTACGTTTAATAGCATGCTTTTTCTGGAATACATCCAAAAAACCGAGTAAAATTAGAGGTGCAAAAAGGATTAAACTCCAAATTACGGGTTTCCACAGAGTATAAATTCCGACAATAGTTATAAGTATTAAAATGGAAGCTATAAAAAATTTTTCTCTTGTTTTCATCTGTTTAGGTTTTCTTAAATTCTATTGTGTTTATGCTCTAAAATAATAGTACAAGCATTTGCAACGGAATCTGCTACTTTATCTGCTATTCCCTCTTCAAAAGAGGAAGGAATTATTTTGTCATAAGTTGGGTTTTTCACACAGTCGGCTAAAGCATATGCTGCTGCTAATTTCATTTCAGGTGTAATTCGCTTGGCACGAGCATCTAAAGCACCTCTAAATATACCAGGAAAAACAAGGACATTATTTACCTGATTTGGAAAATCACTCCGACCTGTAGCTACAATAGCAGCTCCACCTTTATAGGCTTCATCGGGCATTATTTCGGGCTCAGGATTGGCCAGAGCAAATAGTATTGGATTTGTGTTCATAGTCATAACATCACTAGCTGATAGAATATTTCCTTTACTAACACCAATAAAAACATCAGCATCTACAATGGCGTCTTGCATACTGCCAGAAATATCTCTTGGGTTGGAGTAGGCCAATAATTCTTGTTTTACCTCAGATAGGTTTTCTCTACTTTTTGAAATAACTCCTTTACTGTCACAAATAATAATTTCTTTAATTGAAAGACAAACATTAGGATCTAAACTAATACATCTCAAAAGTTTAGCGATAGCCACACCCGCAGAGCCAGCACCATTGATAACCACTTTAAGATTTTCAATCTTTTTATTAACCACTTTACAAGAATTCAAAATACCAGCTAGAGTAACAACTGCAGTTCCGTGTTGGTCATCGTGAAAAACAGGAATACCGATATCTTGTAAAGCTGCTTCAATTTCGAAACATCTTGGAGCTGAAATATCTTCTAGGTTAATTCCACCAAAAACAGGAGCTATTCGTTTTACTGTATCAATTATTTCCTCACTTTCTTGAGTATCTAAGCAGATAGGAAAAGCATCAACTCCTCCAAATTGTTTAAACAATATGGCTTTGCCTTCCATAACGGGTATGGCTGCTTTTGCTCCGATATTTCCTAAACCTAATACTGCCGAACCATCGCTTAGAACTGCTATTGTATTTCCTTTTATTGTGTACTCATAGGCTTTTTCTGGATTTTCACTTATTTCTCTACAAGGTTGTGCTACACCAGGGGAATATACCACCGCTAAATCTTTTTTAGACGAAATAATAGTTTTAGAAGTAATTTCCAATTTTCCTCTTAATTTTTTGTGTAAGTCTATTGATTTTTGATAATAATCTGTCATCTATTTCTTTTTTAATATCTATGAAAAACTGTTTATTTACTTTTGATAATACACCAAATTAAACCAGTTATTCGCATCGGATAGTATTTTACGTATTTCAATTTTTGCCCATTTTTCAATGAGTTTAACATCTTTGTAATCAAATTTATAGGAATTTTCTGTATGGATGGTTTCTCCTTTTTTTAGGAATAATTCATTTGTATCATCATCAAAAGATATAGTCATGTCATTTAGTGCTTTTAAATGCATTTCAATTCTATTATTCTCAGTGTTATAAAAAGCCAGATGATCAAATTTTTCAGGATTGAAATTCGACTTTACGATACTGTTTACGACATTTAAAATGTTCTTATTAAACGCTGCTGTTACTTGTTGTTTGTCGTTATATGCATTTTCTAATATCACAATATCTTTTTGCATATCTAAACCTAATAAAAGCCGATCGCCAGGATTCATAGTAGTACCTAGAAGTTTTAAAAACTTTTTTCTTTCTTTCTTTTTTAAGTTTCCTATGGTGCTTCCAAAAAAGCAAAAAAGCTTTTTACCTTCGCTTGGAATATTTTCTAGATGATGAACAAAGTCAGCAACAACTCCTTCGACTTTAATATTTGGAAATATTTTATTGAGATTTACTTTAGATTTTTCAATAGCGGATTGACTTACATCAACAGGTATATAAGCTATTTTTTTTCTCTCTTCAGGCTCAATACCATTTATTAAAATTGATATTTTTGAGCAATCTCCACTTCCTAGTTCAATAATTGAAAAATTGTGAAAATCTGTCAATATTGCTTTTGCTTCTTTACGTAAGATTTTTTTTTCAGTTCTTGTAGGATAATATTCATCTAAATATGTGATTTCTTCAAACAACTCGGAACCTTTTCTGTCATAAAAATATTTACTTGAAATATGTTTTTGTTCCGAGAATAAACCTTTAAGGATTTCATCTTTTCTTTTATCAATGTTTTTTTTTATTAAAACGCTCATTGGTTTTCATTTTGTTTTGAATATTAATAAGGAGTTCCTTCCGCTCTTTGGTTTTTATAAGCTTTTAAATACCATTCAAATTCATCTATAAAACCTATAACTCTTTGGTCGTAATTTTTATCAATTGCCTTCCCGTTTTCATCGAAAGCAGTATAGACACTAGAAACTGGAAGTATTGTTGGAATACTAGGCATTCCCAATTCTGCTAAAACAGCTCTTAAATGAACAGCTACTCGTAAACCTCCAAAAGGGCCTGCAGAATAGGAGAGAATAGCACTAGGTTTAAAATAATATTCGCCTTGGAAATGGTCTAACATATTTTTTAATGCGGCTGGAATACTATGATTATATTCGGCAGATACGATGATAAATCCATCTGAATTCTTTAGAATTTTGTGTATTTTTTCCATATTTTTAGGTGCTTTTCCTTTCTCATATTCCTTGTGCATTTTGTCTAGAAATGTAAGTTCATAACTCATCGAATCTACTAAAACTGGATTATGATTTCTGTCTTTAAGTTTGTTTATTATAAACTTTGCGACTTTAATGCCTTGTCTGTCGGAACGATTTGATCCATATAATACTGCTATATTCATTTTGATATGTGTTTAATTTATGTTAATTGTGTTTAAATAGTTGGTACTCCTGTTTCATATGGGTTTTTAGGATTATTGCTCCACTCAAACCAGCCTCCATCGAATACCGAAACAGTAGGCCACCCCATTAACCAAGCATTAAGCCATGCTTCACTACCACGCCAGCCAGTACCACAATAAAAGGCGAGATGTTTACTTGGAGTAATACCAGAATTTTTCCATATTTCCTCAATTTCTTGAAACTCACGAGTGGTATGATCTACATTTCTGTAATTTTCCATATGGTAAGCATCGGTTCCACAATTTGCAAATACTGCTCCGGGGATTCTTCCTTTCTTTTTTATATAATTATAGCCACTCACTTCTCCGATATATTCTGGATAACTGCGAACGCAAACTAAGTCAGCGTTTTTTGAGTTAATCATTTCTTTGGCTTGTGGAATATCTATGGCTAGTTCGGGTTTTGAGGGAATAGTTATCCCAAAATTATCAACTGGTTTTTTTGGAATATTATCAGTATTAATCTCAAACCCAGCATCTTTCCACGATTGAAAACCTCCATTTAAAACTCTTACATCTTTAACACCTACATACATCATGATAAAGGCACAGCGTATGGCGCCAATATGACCAGCTGCACTTCCTGGGAATTCATCATCATTGTCGGGATGCATGAATTTTCCATATAATACTACGGTGGTATCAGCTGTTATTCCGTGTTGTTCTAGGGCTATTTTGAGTTCTTCTGGACTTCTACGATTCCATGTTTCGGGGGCTTCTAATGCCAAGGTGTCTATATCAATAGCTCCTGGTATATGACCAGTCAAATATGCTTTTCTATTTCTATAATGAGCATGACAGATAATAGTGTTGTTTCCTTGGTGTTCTGTAGGTCTTTCTCCATCAATAACTGATTTTACCCATTTTGGATGAACTAAATGTTTGTAATTTTTCAAGTTATTCATGGGTAGATTCTTATTTACTGTCCAATCATCGAGAAAGGAATTATAAATAGAAACACTAGTATAACCTGCTTTAATAAAACGTTGTGCGATTTTTCGATTTTGCTTAGGAGAATACCCATAAACAACTATGGCATCCTTTGGTAAGATTTGTTTTTGACGAACAATTTCTATCCAATCTATATAAGTTGCCCATTTAAAAGGTAAAGATTTAGCTCCTTTGATGTGTCCACCCCGTGCTTCATTTTGAAGTTTCCAACCATTGTATGCATCAATAGGACGAGAATCAATGATTTTTGTTTTCGGATTATCAAGAATATTTACTAATTCTTTTGTGGTTAGTTCATTTATATTGATCATATTTCAAATCTTATTTAGGGTCAATTCTAAAGCTCACTTTATCAGCATAGAAAGCTATTTTCTCCTTTATTTTCCTAGCTCTAGGAAGTGGATTGAGATAGGTCCAAGCGATGTTTTCAACTTTATCGGCATCTTTCTCAAGCGAATAATAAGATGCTTTGCCTTTTATCGGACAAACAGTATGTAAATCTGTTGCTTTAAAGTATTCCATTTTAAGATCCTCAAGTGGTATATAATACACTCCATCCATTACTTGATTACCTACTTCTTTGAGTAAAATAGCATTTACTGTATCTGCAAGTAGGATCTCATCTTTGTAGACCCGTATTCTTTTTACTTCATTTTTTAATTGAAAAAAATGTCTGTTGTTTTCTGTTTTTGTTGTCATAATATTTTTATAAAAAAAGTCGAACAAATTAATGCTCGACTTTCTCATTGGAAATCAATCATTAACTA
>JAUVBX010000049.1 GCA_030590985.1 Lutibacter sp.
AAAAACAATAATAGATTAGGTGAAACGATTTATAAAAATAGTATTAAAAATAGTAGTAGTTTTATTTATACTACTTCTTATTATTAGCATTGCTTTTTCTTATCCAAAAGTTCAAACAGCTCTTGCAAAAAAATTGACTGATAGTGTCAATGAAAAATACAATACCCATATCAGCATAGAAAAAATTGACTTGTCGTATATAGGAAAGGTACATCTTAAAAACATCTTAATTAAAGACTCACACAATGATAGCATGATCTATGTTGGAAATCTAAAAACATCTATCCTTAGTTTTAATAAGCTTTACAAAAAAAAACCTGTATTAGACAAAGTATATTTAACTAATGGAATCGTACAAATGAAAACATATCAAGGAGATTCCATAAGTGTCTTAAAAGAGTTTATTAATAAATTTGAGCGTAAAGATACATCCAAACCTTCTGAATTTTTATTGAGATCTGACCAAATTGTACTTAAAAACTTGATTTTCAAACTAATTGATGAGAATAAAAAAACAACTCCAGTTGTTAGTTATCAAAACATCAATGGTCAAATTAACAATTTTATCATAAATGGTACTGATATATATGGTAAAATTAAAGATGTTAATCTTATAGATCAAAATGGTCTAAAAATTGAAAAAATGCAAATGGATTTCACCTATACAAAAACCTTTATGCATTTTTTAAATACCTCTCTACAAACAGCTACTTCAAAAATTGAAGGTGAAATTAGAATGAAGTATTTAAAAGGTGATTTATCTGATTTTAAAAATAAAGTCCAAATTGATGCTGTTTTTCCAAAAGCAAATGTTTCTCTTAAAGATATAAAACATTTTTACGATGAATTAGGCAATACAGATGTGCTTCATTTTTCAGCAGAGATGTCTGGTTCCTTAAATAATTTCAAGGTCAAAAATTTACGCCTTAGTTCTGATCAAAAATCAAAAATTTATGGAAACTTACATTTTATAAATGCATTTGACACTAAAAAAGGATTTCAATTTATCTCACAGATATCTCATTTAGAATCTGACTATAATCATCTCAAAAATCTATTACCTAATATTTTAGGAAAAACATTACCTACTTCATTTCAAGATTTAGGACACTTCACCATGTCTGGTCGATCACACATTACTTCTAATTTAATCAAAGCTGAATTAAAAACTCATTCTGCCATCGGACAAATAGAGTCAAACTTAGAAATTATAAATTTTGATAATATTGATCAAGCAAGCTATGAAGGAACAATTTCTATAAATAATCTGAAATTAGGACAATTTATTAATGATCCTTTATTAGGTGAATTTTCTATGGAAGCCGAAATATCTGGACAAGGATTCACCTTAGAACATCTCGACACACAGATAAAAGGAATCGTTAGTAAACATCAATATAAAGGATATACATATAAAAATATTAATATAGAAGGTAATGTAAAAAACAAGTTATTTTCGGGAAAAATAAAAGCAAATGACCCGAATATTAAATTCAATTTTGAAGGTTTGGCAGATCTTTCAAAAGAGAAATTCAAATTTGATTTTACTTCGCATGTTGATTATGCTAATTTTAACAAACTCAATTTGTTTAAAAGAGATAGTATAGCCGTACTAAAAGGTGATATAAAAATTGATATGATTGGAAATACTCTCGAAAATATGGTTGGGAGCATTCAATTTAATAAAGCGACATACACCAATCAATTACAAGACTATCACTTTAAAGATTTCAACATTACTTCTGCAATAAAAGACAGTATTCAAACGATAAAAATTAACTCAACCGATATTGTTAATGGTCAAATAAAAGGAAAATTTTTATTTAAAGAATTGCCAAAACTAACCCAAAACGCATTAGGTAGTATTTATACAAACTATAAGCCCTACGAAGTAAGCTCGAAACAATATTTAAATTTTCGATTTAAAATATACAATCAAGTTGTTGCCGTTTTTTTTCCTGAAGTAAAGTTAGGCACCAACACATCCATAAGAGGAAAGATTAATTCGGATGAAAAATTGTTTAAACTCACTTTTAAATCACCTGAAGTATTGGCTTATGATAACTACATCGAAAAAATACGTCTCCAAGTTGATAATCAAAACCCTATTTTTAACACACAACTTTCTGCTGATAAAATTGAAACCAAATTTTATGATATAGCTGATTTAAATCTTGTAAATGTTACCTTAAACGATACCTTACATTTTCGAACAGAATTTCGTGGAGGAGATAGTTTAAAAGATAAATATAACTTAGCATTCTATCATACAATAGACAGTACAAATCAATCAATCTTAGGTTTCCAAAAATCAGAGATTACCATTAAAGAAACTGATTGGTTACTTAACCCTAATAAGAACACCAAAAACAAACTTGTATATAACAACATAACCGAAAAAATAATATACCAAGACTTTTTATTAACTTCTAAAGGACAAAAACTTTTGTTTTATGGGGAACAGCAAGGTAAAGATTATCAAAACTATAACATCGATTTGGATCGTATAAATTTATCAGAAATAACTCCCGACATCAATAACTTTGATATAGAAGGCATGATTAACGGTGGAATATGGATGGACAAGCGAAATAATATGTTAATACCTACAGTTGATATTCAAATCATAGATCTATATGTAAATGATGAGCTACAAGGAGATTTAATTGGAGAAATAAAAGGTATGAATTCAAATAAAGAATATCAAATTGATCTGTTACTAGATAATAACAATTTTGAAAGTATGCTTGCAAACGGAATAGTTGATCTAAAACCTAAAGAGCCCACTATTAATCTTGGAGTAGAATTTAAAGAATACCAAATTGACATGCTTAATGCTTTAGGAAAAGGTGTTATGGAAAATATTAGGGGTAATATTTCGGGTAAAGCTAATTTAAGTGGTTTACTGAAAAATCCTGTTTTCGCTGGTAACCTAACAATTAATAATGCTGGAATGTATTTTCCTTATATTAATATTGACTATGCCCTAGAAAACAATACGAAAATCAGCTTGGACAATCAATCATTTATTCTGACTGATGCGAAAATTTACGATACACTTTTTGAAACATCTGGTAACTTATCTGGATCAATTTCACATCGCTACTTTAAGAAATGGATTTTAGATTTGCAAATTGAAACACCTAATTTACTCGCTATTAATACACCCGAAGATGATGATTCGCTATTCTATGGTACGGGGTATCTAAGTGGTACAGCTTCTTTTCAAGGAAATACAGATAATGTCAATATTGCCATAAATGGTAATTCAAATCCTGGTACAGAAATCATTATTCCAATGAGTGATGTTCAAACTATAGAAACTTCTAGATTAATACATTTTAAAAACCCCGAATCAGAAGAAAAAACTTCTATTAGTAGTTTAATTCAAGAATTAAAAGAACAATTTAAGGGTGTAACTATGAATTTTAATTTAGGGATTACTAAAGATGCTACTATTGAAATTGTAATAGATAAAAGTACGGGTAGTTCTTTAAAAGGAAATGGGAAAGGAACCATACAAATGGATATAGATACCAAAGGTACTTTTAATATGTATGGTGATTACATTGTAGACAAAGGGTTTTATAATTTTAAATATGGCGGTATTATCAATAAACCCTTTATTGTAAAAAAAGGAGGTTCGATTTCATTTAATGGTGATCCTTACAAAGCTGAATTAGATATTGAGGCCGTTTATACTGTCAAAGCAAACCCTAAAGTAATTCTACCAGAATATGATTCAAATCGAAATATACCAGTAGAACTTTTAACAAAAATTACAGGAGAATTATTTAATTCAAAACAAGAGTTTGATATCAAAATACGAAATGCCTCACTAGACTTGAGTTCAGAACTAGATTTTATTCTTAACGATAATGATACTGGAAATATGATGCGGCAATTTGTATCACTTTTAGCAATTGGGAATTTCTTTAATGAAGATAATTTAACCTATACTGGTTCTTCAATCGGTAATGAAGGTATCACGAGTGCGGCAACAGCTGTTTCAAATGCACTTTTAGATATATTTTCTGATCCAGATGATAAAATTCAATTTGGGTTTGATTACACACAAGGGAGTAGCAACAATATTTTAGAAACAGAAAATCAACTCGGGGTGACCGTTGCAACTCGTTTGGGTAAAAACGAAAAAATAATTATCAACGGTGAAGTAAATGTTCCAACAGGAAGTCAATCAAATGCCAATATAGCAGGTAATGTTTCTGTAGAATTACCACTAAATAAAAAAGAAACAATACGTATGAAAGTTTTTAATCGACAAAATGATATACAATTTACCGACGAAGAAGAAGGTTATACACAAGGAATGGGTATTTCTTGGCAAGTAAATTTTGACAAAGGAAAAGAACTAATCGAAAAAATAGGATTGAAAAAAAGAAAGATTAATAATCCTGAAAAGGATCAAAAATCGAAAGACAGTATCCCCAAGGAAAAATTGTATAATATAAAATCTTCTTCTGTTAATAACTAAGAAATAATAGAAATAAATTAATATACTTTAGATTATTTAATTAATCTAAACATTATTTATAAGCAATCTTGAAACAAAACACTATGCATAAATATTTAACTACTATAATCATTCTCATTTCTACCTTACTAATTCAGGCACAAACCGATTATACCAAAAATTGGGAAGATTTATATTCCTACAATAATGTTGTAGACTTTATCCATACAGACACACAGATTTTCACTCTTTCAGATAACGCACTATTTATCTATGATAAACAAACTAAAGAATCTGAGAAAATATCTTCAATTAATGGATTATCAGGAGAACAAACTAGTGCATTTTATTATGATGAAAATTTAAACAAAATAGTAATTGGTTATGAAAATGGATTAGTCGAAATCATTAATGAAAATCGTTCTATTATAATAAAACCAGATATTGTAAATTTTGAAATTACCGGATCTAAACGTATTAATGATATAACAGCAAACGGATCAAATTTATTCTTTTCTGTACCTTTTGGTATTGTAACTTTTGATTTAGAGACAGATAGTTTCAATGATACTTTTTTTATAGGAACCAACTCCTCAGAGATTTTAGTAAATGAAATCGAAATATTTGACAATAAGATCTATGCTACCACAGAAAATGGGCTATTTATTGCTGCTTTAGATGACCCATTTTTAATCGATTCAAATAATTGGTCACAATTTTTTACTGATAATTTTTCTAATATTGAAGTTTTTAATAATCATATTTATATATCTAGTGGAGGAATACTTTCTCGTCTTAATAATGATAATACTTTAACACAAATAAACGCTCAAATACAATCTATAGAAGACATAACAGCAACAACTGACCTAATAACTGTTGCAACAAAACATCATGTAAATATATATAACACCGATCATTTTTTATATGTTCAAGCAGTCTCAAATGATGGAGACGATTATTATTTTGAAGCCAATACAGCTCAAGTTTTTGAAAATAATCTTTTTATAGGAACAAAAAGTTATGGAATTTTAAAAAGCAATCTATCTAATATCGAAATATTTGAAGAGATTCATCCTGAAGGCCCTATTTCAAATCAGGTTTTTTCAATAAGCTTACATAAAAATCATTTATGGGCTGTTTATGGTGGTTACAATTCTTCCTTTTTTCCTCTTTTAATTAAAAAAGGTGCTAGTCATTATAACGGAGAACACTGGGTGACAATTCCATACAAAACCGATGCAATTACAGAATTGAATTTAGTACATGTAACTATTGACCCTTCTCACGAAAATAGAGTTTTCATAAGTTCCTTTTATAATGGAATCGTAGTTATTGAAGATGATGAAGTAATAATGCATTGGGATGATACAAATAGTGCTTTAGAAAGAATCCCAGATAGTAATATTCGTATTAGTGATAGTACTTTTGATGACGAGGGAAATCTATGGATAACAAATATTGGAGTAAGTGACAGACTTAAAAGGTACAGTCCTTCTGGTGAATGGAGTAGTTTTGATATGAGCTCACTTTATAGTAATAATGGGTTTGGGATGAAAAGTATTATTATCGACAAGTCTAGCAATATATGGATGGGAACACAAGTAAATGGCGCTTGGGCTGTCACTAAAAATATCGATAAAATAAAAGCATTTACAACCAATGTAACAAAAGGAAATCTACCACATAACAATGTACGAGCTTTAGCCGTTGACAAGAACAATATAATATGGATAGGGACTCGTGAAGGTTTGGTTGTCTTTAATAGTTCATTATCATTTTTTGATCAAGCTACATACGCGGCAAAACCTATTGTAATAGCATCAGGAGAAGATGATGGTTTCGGAATTGCACTATTGGGAAGTCAAAAAATTAATTCAATATGTGTAGATGGGGCTAATAATAAATGGTTTGGCACAGATACTGGAGGAGTTTTATACACAAATCCTTCAGGAAAGAAAACTTTCCTACATTTTGATAAAACAAACTCACCTTTGCCATCAAATCGAATTCTAAAAATTCAATTCGATGAAAATACTGGTAAAGTATATTTTGCAACAGATAAAGGTATAGTAGTTTATGATAGCAAAATTGCACCTTATGGTGAACACCTCGAAGAAGTCTATGCTTATCCTAATCCTGTAAAAAAACAACATGATTTTGTTACCATCGATGGCCGTAATGGCACACATTTACCAAATGGTACAAATGTAAAAATTTTAGATGCTGCAGGCAGATTGGTTTACGAAACAAATGTCGTTGGAGATCAAGAACAATTCGGAGGAAAAGTTGTTTGGGATAAAACAAATTTAGCAAGTCAAAAAGTAGCTTCAGGAATCTATGTCGTTTTGCTAACAATTGGTGATACTTCAGAAACAGCAATGACAAAAATCGCTATTATTAATTAATCATATCTAATATTTTTGTTATTAATTGGTAGGGTTATTGTGGTAAATATCAAAAATAATTCAATTATGTTTAAATATTTATTTAGTTTTCTATTTCTTTTCATTGGTTCTCAATCTACTTTTTCTCAAAAAGTATTCAGTACTGATTATGAGAGTCAAGCAGATATTAGCGTTTTTGTGGTTGATTATGAAAGTCAATGTGATTTAAAGGTCTATAAAGTAGCTTATTCTTCACAAGCTGGAAATAATGATGGTTCTTGGTTTTTTGTAGAATATGAAAGTCAAGCAGATAAGAAAATTTACTTCGTGGAATATGAAAGCCAAGCAGATTTAAATATATATTTTGTGGATTATGAATCACAAGCTGGTTGGCGTGAAAGAAACAAAATGCATTTGTTATTTTAATCAAAAGCTCTCATCTCTTTATACTTTTCTACAACCGCATTGTGTGTTATGGTTTTATTCTCAAAATATTGAATTAAAAAAGCCTTTTCATTTTCCGTAGCATCTAGTTGTTTGATGATATTCGTTAGATGTAACTTCATGTGTCCTTTTTGAATTCCAGTAGTTGTAAGGGCACGAATTGCTGCAAAATTTTGAGCCAAACCAGCTGCAGCTGTTATTTGCATCAAATCTTCTGCTGATGGATTCTGCAATAATTCTAAAGAAAGTTTTGCCAATGGATGTAATTTGGTCAAACCGCCAACCGTTCCTAAAGACAAAGGAATATCCATCCAAAACTTAAATACTCCATCCTTAATTTCAGCATGACTCAAACTTCTATATTGTCCATCTCTTGCTGCAAAAGCGTGTACACCAGCTTCAACAGCTCTAAAATCATTGCCAGTAGCTAAAACTACAGCATCGACACCATTCATAATACCTTTGTTGTTTGTAACAGCTCTATGAGGTTCTGCATTTGCAATTTGTAGCGCTTGTATAAACTTTTGTGCTAAAAGTGCTGCATCATTCTCATATAAATCATTTACTGGGCAACTTACCTCTGCTCGTACCAAGCATTCAGGTACATAATTAGATAAGATACTCATCACGATTTCAATATCTGGGCGCTCGAATTCATTCGCAATTGCCTCTAAACATGAATTAATAAAATTAGCACCCATACTATCTTTGGTGTCAAAAGTGACATGTATTTGATAGTAATTAGCCAATTCTTTTGTTTTGTTACGCAATTCTAAATCAATGATTCCGCCACCACGTATGCGCATATTTTTAGTGATAGGTTCGGTTACACGTAATAACTGTGATTTCATTTTATCAAAATAAAACTGTAAACCTTTTGCATCACCTTTATACATAAAATGAACCTGTCCTACTTTTGTTGTACTAATTATGGTCGTTTTAAAACCACCACGTGAACTCCAAAATTTAGCGACTAGAGAGGCTGCTGCTACCACGGAACTTTCCTCAACCACCATAGGTATTGCATAATCTTTTCCGTTAATTATAAAGTTGGGTGCCACACCATAGGGCATATAAAAATTAGAAAGCGTATTCTCTATAAAATCATCATGAAGTTCTTGTAAAACACGATCATCACTCCAATATTGTTGTAAGGTTTCCTTAGCAATAATCGAATTCTCAAAAAAATTATCGGTTAACCAATCAATTTTTTCCTGCTTAGACATTTTAGAAAAACCTGCAATGATTCTTGACATGAGTTGTAATATTATAAACAACAAATGTAAAAAATTTAGTTTTAGAAAAATAAATCAAATTATAATTTATCTAATTTATAGGTAGCATAAGGTTTTTACTCTAAAAATACCCACTTATGGGTATGTTTTGGTATAAATATTTAATTGATTTTTACGACGTGTAAATAATTAAGGCTAAACAAATAACTATTATTAATCTAAATAACAGAATTATGAGAAATTTATCAATGATGCTACTTATGCTATTCAGTATTACTCTGATGGCAAATAATAAAATAGCAAATACAAACAAAACAAGTGATATCACTCTACTAGGTGGTGACAAAGTCGATTTTGGTTGTTCTTTAGAAGACGCAGAAATCTATGTGAATGGCAAACTTTTAGGAAAAGGAAATTTGGAAATAAAAATACCAAAGAAAAGTTGCATGACCGTAGTCGTAAAAAGAATGGGTTATTTAACGGAGAAAATAGAATTTTGTAATAAAAAAAATATGCCAAAGCCTCCTAAGACCTACTACTTAGAAATGCGCCGAGACGATTCGTTTGATGCTTCTGTTCAAACTGATATTGCCAACACAGACATCGAATTAAAAACAACTTTTGGAAAAGATAAGGCATGGAAATTGATCAATCAAATTGTGTTGACCTATATTGATGTTATTGAAATGACCGATAAAGAAACCGGTTATCTACGAACTGCTTGGCAATTAAAATCTTTCTTACAGAATACTATTCGAACTCGTATAATAATTAAAGAATCATCAACTGATCCTTTAATTTTTAAAATTAAACTGGTAAGTGAGTCATCGGGTATGGCACGAACCAGTGTAAAAAGTGATGAGTATTATAAAGAATGGGATCGTGTATTACGTAGCTACTCTAATGTGATCTCGGAGTTTCAAGCGAGGTTGAAATAAACAAATCAATTCGTATATACACAACGAAAGTGAAGATATATACTAGTTGTACGTCATTAAAACTAACAAACATATTATGAGAAATATTTTAAACTTTGCCATTTTACTGATAATACTTGGAACTTACTCTAGTTGTACTAGCTATAAAACAATGACATCAGTTCCAAAAAAATATGTTTTAGAACCAGAATGGGACAATGCTGAAAGTGAAATAAAATTTTCTGCAATACAATCAATGACTCCATTTAGAAATGAGTTAAAAAAGTTGGAAAATGAAAGGTTTGACAATCAAGTTGATGAACACCACGAAGAATTTCCGATTGTTGTAAAAACAAAAAATCCAGCATATCATCCAAATAAATGGATAAAAACAAAAAATCCCACATATCATCCAAGAAAATGGATAAAAATATGTGATTGGTGGGGAAATTGTATTAAAACTAAAGATCCTTTATATGATCCCAAAAAATGGATTAAAACAAAAGACCCTCTTTATAGTCCGAATAGGTATACAACAATAGTAACATCTCTTTCTACTGTTAATGGCTACAAAATCTCAGCTTGGATAGACGGAAAAATAAAGTTAACACCTTTTGATGGTAATAAATTCAATATTAAAGTACCGATAAAAACCAATGGCTGGATTACATTAATTACCCCTTATACCCCTCCATTTATAAGAGAACGTTTTGAGGGAAAAATGATGTTAGATTTAGATATTGAAATTGCTATTGACAGTAAATGGTGTGTGAAACTAAAACCGAATGCAAGTTTTAGTTGGATTGATAGATTAAAACTTGACCTAACATACGGTTTAAAACTTCTTCAAGTTGATATCACTAAATTGGCAAATCCAGAAATAGAAAAATTAATATCTAAAATAGAAGAAGATATTTCAAAAAGCTTTGATTGTGAAAAATTTAAAGAACAGGCTGAACAAGAATGGATAACAAGAAAATTTCAAATAGATGAGCAATTTTGGGCAATTGCAAAACCAACTCAAATTTCATTATCACAAATCCACGCTGATAAAGACAATATCAAGATTTATGGTGGTATTAAAACAGATATAAAAATTACCACTGATATTTCTAATATTCCTGATGCAGGAACACTTCCTGACTTAAATATTATTTCTCCTGTAAAACCTTCAATTAATTTAACCTTACCTGTAGAGGTTCCTTTTAAGTATTTAGACTCTGAATTAAGTAAAAGTTTTGATGACATCACAATTGGAGATGATAATTCCAAAATAAAAGGTAAGTTAATAGTAAAGAAAATAGAAACTTTTCCTTCAGGTAAAAACATTGGACTCAAAGTTCAGTTTGAGACCGATATGAGTAGTAACCTGCTAGACATAAAAGCAACGGCTTATTTCACAGGTAAATTAAATCATAAGACTTTTGATTTAGGAACTGCTAGAACACAAGTTTTGCAAACCTCTAAACATTATATTTCCTATACTTTGGACACTCTTGCTTTTAATGACTTTGGAAACGGGAAAGACAAATTAATTCTTTCGCTTGCTTATAAAACGATTAAGAAGGAAATTGAAAACATTGAGGATGTAGATATCTCAAAAGAAGTTGAAAATGTAGAAGTCCTTCTCCTAAAGGCAGTTGATGAATTAGTTATTAACCTACCTAAAGAAATAAAGGAAAAATATAAAAATATCGAAATTGAAAAACCTATTGTAAAGATTAGTGATTGGGCTTATTCGGAAAAGGAGTTAATACTACTCCTAAATGCAAAAGTGAATATTAAATAACGAACGTACAACAATGGCTATATTTAATACGGGTTTTGGTGCTTAACCCAAAGTGAAGTGCCTTGAATAAAGTTCGCAAAATTTTCAATTTTGCGTGTCTATTAAATAAAGAAAAAATTAAAAATTTAGCTAAGTGAAAATCTGATAGTTCAGCTCTCTAAATTCCCGTACTAACCATAGCCGAGACGTTGGCAAACAATAAAAAACTTGCATCATCCTGAAATAGGTTGACTAAAAATTAAACAATTAATTATAGTCACTTATGAAACAACAAAAAACAGACTGTCGAAAAATTCAGTATCAAAAAGTCACAT
>JAUVBX010000028.1 GCA_030590985.1 Lutibacter sp.
ACAACTTCTGTAAATATTTTTGGTTCGCAACCTCTGTGCATTGCGTATTTTAATCCTGTAATATTATCAATTATTTTTCCCGATAAAATTTGTTCTTTCATCTCTCTTTTTACCAGATCTTTTTTAATGTTGCTTTCAGAATCAAAAAAGAGAGTGCCTTCTTCATAATTATTATCAATATTATAATTTGCTTCACCCGATAAAGTATCGTGTTTCCAACAAACTTTTAAAAATTTTTCCATTCCAAGAGTATGGTTAGAACCAAAAATTAAGCCGTAATAGTTTGCTCCTTTTTTAATTGAAAAATGATGTAAATAATACTCTTTATCAACGGGAATTAGACTTTTGAAAAAGTCTGCTACTGCTCTATGAATTTCATTAGTTTTTTTATTTTCAAAAGCAATTTTTGAAGTATCAATATGTTGTTTTGTATATGGATGATCTTTAAAGCGGTTTATAAATGATGAAGAAATAAAGAAAATGAAATCTGTTTTTGGAAACGAAATTAATTGTGTGAAAACATCTTCGTTTATTTGACTAAATCCATATTGATCAAGTAATACAAATTTTGCAATGTTTCTATTTTCAAAAATATTTTTCAAAGAACGATTACTAAATAATTCTTGAAAATCATAGTTTAAAATTCGATATTCATAAATACATTTTGAGCAATTGTTTTCAATTTCACATTGTTTGATAAAAGCATCAGTATTATGTTGTAGTTGACTACTTTTACGAGTTAGACCTTCATTAAAAAAAAATCTAATAGGTTTATTTGCTTTTGTACAATATTTTTGATTTTCGCCTTTTGCTACGTCTAATAAAATAAGTGGACTACCTAAATGGTTGTTAGCATCAGTACCGCTACCAGCAAAAAAATCAAAAATATAAACATTTGAAGTGTAGCGGTCGTGAATGAATACTGGCAACCATTCTTCAAAACTTTCTCCGAAAATTTTAAGTTTTAGTTTGGTGGCTTCGTCAAATGATTTTTTATTAATATTCTTTGTCATATTTAATAAATTCAATTTTTTTTCACTCTCTTTTTGCTTGTGCCCAACAAAGAGATAATACCTCGTTTTAATGAGTTTTATCGAGAGTTAAGCAAAGTACAATAAAAAAACTGTAAAAGTCAAGAGGTTTTTAGAGTATGAATAGTAGTGTTTAAAAAAACCACAATTTTATAGCCATAATAATTACAACTAGTACTAAAAATATTCGTACAAGCTTGTCTCCTTTTTTTACAGACCAACGGCTGGCAATCCAGGCACCTGTAGCATTTCCAATAGAAAGAACTAAACCAAATTCCCAATTTACTTTGTCGTTGTAGATAAAAACAGCAAGTGCTGCAAAAGTATAAATCAACACAACCACAGTTTTAGTTGCATTACTTTTAACCAAACTAAATTGGTTGATAGTAGTTAGTGCCATTAATATTAGAAAACCTGTCCCAGCTTGGATAAAACCACCATAAATGCCAATAAAAAAGAAAATAATGATTCCTAACCATAAGTGTTTTCCAGTAATTCTTTCATGGATATTACTTAGGTTTTTAGGTTTTACAACCATAAAAGCAACCACCAAAATCATTACTACAGCCAATATCTTGTTAAAGAGTTCTCCTTTTATATCCACGGCAATTTGTGCACCGATAATGGCACCTAGTAATGCGGCAATACCCAAATATATACTAAAGGGGAAAGTAGTTACGCCTTTGCTTTTGTAACCTGCAATACCAAAAGCATTTTGAATTAAGATAGCAACTCTATTAGTCCCGTTCGCTATATTTGGAGGTAATCCTAAAAAAATTAATAAAGGTAAGGTTAACAATGATCCACCACCCGCAAGTGTGTTGATAAAACCTGCGATAAAGCCAATTAATATAAGATAAAGAAACTCCAAATTAGATAATAAATTAAAAAGCAAAGTTATACTTTTAATTGTTTGTTGAAAATGCAGTAATTTTACAGCCAAACTAAGAGAATAATTTAATGAATTTTCTAACATCCATTTTAGCAATCTTTACCCACATAGTTATAATAGCGCAATCTGCACCGATAACAATAGATGGTGTTTATGATGATTGGACAACTGATTTAGCAACTTTTACTGATATTCCTGAATCTGTTTCTGGAATAGATCTTTTAGAAATGCAGGTAAGTAATGATGCTAATTTTTTGTTTATTAGAATTAAAACAGATACAGAGTTTGATTTAACTACCGACCTTGTCTCACAAGGATTAATGTTATATATTGATGCTGATAATGATCCAAATACGGGTTATAATATTCAAAATGGCTATGGATCTGAATTGGGTATCAATTTTAAAGATCGTATGGCTCATTTTAATGTAAATCCATACTCACAAGTCAGTTTCTCTGACATTCAAATGAGACCGGCACCTACGGTAACATCAAATGAATTTGAGATAGCGATAGGTCGTAATGTGTTACCTGACGGTATTAATCCTCTTTTTCCATCACCAACTATCAGAATTTTATTTAAAGATGAGATAAGTGGCGATAGTATGCCAAACAATAATACGATATTCTATTATACTTTTGATGAAACTCCAGTAACGCCTCTTGTTCCAACAAATCTTACTAAAGATGATCCTAACTTTATTAGAATAGTCGCATATAATACCTTGTTTAATGGTTTGGAAGACCCGAATAGACTTGATAATTTTGAAAATATTATCAGTATATTAAACCCTGATATTATTGGTTTTTCTGAATGTGGAGATACAAATATTGTGTATGTTAAAGGATTATTAGATAATTGGATACCTCTTGGAACATCTTATGGTTGGTATGTTATCAACGATTATACAGGAGATTTAATAACAGCATCACGTTGGGAAATTGTACAAGATTGGGAATTGTCTTTGTATCGTCAGTTCCCAGTATTGATAGATTTACCTGAGAATTATAATACAGATTTATTATTTACAAATTCACATCTCAGGTGTTGTAGTGCAAACTATGAAAGGCAGGAGCAAGTCGATGAATATGTTGCTTTTATGTTAGATGCTAAAACTCAGGGTGGTGAAATAAGCTTAGATTTAAATACACCTTTTGTTTATGCCGGAGATTTGAATTTGGTCGGATATGCACAGCAATTAACAACATTAGTAACTGGTGATATTCAAAACACAGCTACTTATGGTCAAGGAGAACCCTATGATTGGGATGAAACTGATGTAACAGACCAGATATGTAGACAAACAGATAAAAGAATGGCGTATACTTGGAGAGAGGATTCTAGTTCTTTTCCTCCAGGAAGGTTAGACTATATGATTTTTTCGGATGCTGTAATGGTTGCTGAAAAGTCATTTACTCTACAAACAGAAGTTATGCCAACTGATCGATTGCAAGCTTATGGTTTTAATCAATATGATACGAGTGATGCTTCTGATCATTTTCCAGTGGTAACTGATTTTTCGATAAATGCAGCGATAGGTATTTCGGAAATTGAATACGAAAATACTATAGTTTATCCGAATCCAGTAAAGGAAAAGATTAGTATAATATTTAATAAATCAGCTATTTATAAAGTGCTACTATACGATACTTTTGGAGTTTTAGTCTTTTTAAAAGAAAACATATATAACACAACAAATGTAGATTTGAGATCTATTTCCTCAGGAGTATATTTTATGTCTATCATTGATGAAAATGGAAATAAAGAATGGATTAAAATATTGAAAGAGGACTAATTTTAAATTCTAATATTTAGACTATCTTTACGGAGTAAAATTGCTTTGAATAAAAAATTGCTATCCAAAAAATGAATTATTTTAACACAAATGAACGCAAGGGAGTTGTTGTATTATTGACACTAATCGTAGTGTTACAATTATTATATCATTTTACTGACTTTTCTTCAAAATTATCAGTTGATTTGAAAGCACCTGAAATTGTTAGTCTTCAAAGAGAAATAGATTCATTGAAACTAATTGAAATAGATCGTAGAAAGCCCAAAATATTTCCATTCAATCCAAGTTTTATTACTGATTACAAAGGTTATAGATTAGGAATGAATACTGAGGAAATTAATAAGTTATTAGCATATCGTAAAACTGGGAAATACATAAATACCACAAGAGAATTTCAAAAAGTTACGGGTATAAATGATAGTTTGTTGGCCGTAATTAGTCCCTATTTTAAATTTCCTGATTGGGTTACTAAAAAGAATTTGAAAAATAATTATTCTAAGGATATTGTAGTGACAACACCATATACCAAAGATAGTAAGTATCCAACTAAAATTGATGATTTTACAGGTCCGAAAAAAGATTTAAATACGGCTACAAAAGATGAATTAAGAGTTGTTAGAGGTATTGGAGAAAAATTGGCAGCACGTATTATTAAATATCGCACTAAGTTAAAAGGTTATATGATTGATGAGCAACTATACGAGGTTTGGTATTTGGATAAGGAAGTTGTCGATAAAGTTTTGCAGCAATTTACGGTTTTGTCTAAGCCCAAAATTGAGCGAATCAATATTAATACTGCTCAATTCAAAGAGGTGCTACATGCACCCTATATGAATTATGAACTTACCAAAAAAATATTTGAATATAGAGATGAAATGGCTGAAATACAATCTTTAGAAGAATTGAAAAAAATTGACAGCTTTCCTGTAGAAAAATTTGATAGAATTAGCTTATATTTGAAAGTTGAATAAGAGTATCTTATTTAACTATTAGTTAAGGCTTTTCTATCTATTGAACAGCTATTTTATGGATGTAATTTTCTAATTGAATATGAACTACGAGATTACCGAAACGCAACAAATGATTGCTGAAGCAATACGAGATTTTGCTGATCAACATATCAGACCTTTTATGATGGAATGGGATGAAGCACAATTTTTCCCAATTGATTTATTTAAAAAATTAGGTGAATTAGGCCTAATGGGTGTTTTAGTCCCTGAAGAATATGGAGGATCGGGTTTAAATTACCACGATTATATTCGAATAATTGAAGAAATTTCTAAAGTAGATTCTTCAATTGGTTTATCGGTAGCGGCACATAATTCGCTATGCACGAATCATATTTTAGAATTTGCCAATGAAGAGCAAAAACAAAAGTATTTACCAAAGTTAGCTTCAGGTGAATGGATTGGCGCTTGGGGATTAACAGAACATAATACAGGTTCTGATGCTGGAAATATGTCAACAACAGCTAAGCAAGATGGAGATTATTATATTCTTAATGGAGCTAAAAATTTCATAACGCATGCCAAATCTGCTCAGGTGTCTGTGGTGTTAGCTCGAACTGGGGAAAAAGGAGATAGGAGAAATGCCACTGCATTTATTGTTGAAAAAGGAATTCCAGGTTTTACCTCAGGAAAAAAGGAAAATAAACTAGGTATGCGAGCCTCAGAAACTGCTGAAATGGTATTTGACAACTGTCGTGTCCACAAGGATCAAATTATGGGTGAAATAGGTGATGGCTTTGTACAAGCATTAAAAGTTTTAGATGGAGGTCGAATTTCAATTGGTTCATTAGCTTTAGGAATTGCTAAAGGTTCGCTAGAGGCTTCTATTAAATATGCTAAAGAGCGTGAGCAATTTGGAAAACCTATTGCAAAATTTCAAGCTATATCATTTAAACTAGCCGATATGGCTACTGAAATTGAAGCATCAGAATTATTACTACACAAAGCAGCATCTCTTAAAAATCAAGGCAAACGAATGACTAAGATAGGTGCTATGGCCAAAATGTATGCCTCTGAAGTAGGGGTAAAGGTTGCAACAGAAGCGATTCAAATTCATGGTGGCTATGGTTATACCAAAGATTTTCCAGTTGAAAAGTTTTATCGAGATGCTAAATTAAATACAATTGGTGAAGGTACAACAGAGATTCAAAAATTAGTGATTGCACGAGAGATCTTAAAAGATTAAAATAAGATTTAAGTCTTGAATTGCGATAATATAGCGTATAAACAATTAAACAATATAGTTATGGATTTTAGTTTGACAGAAGAGCATATTATGATACGAGACGCTGCAAGAGATTTTGCTCAGACAGAGTTATTGCCAGGAGTTATCGAACGTGATGATAAAGAAGAATTTCCGACTGAGCAAATAAAGAAAATGGGAGAATTAGGATTTTTAGGTATGATGGTAGATCCAAAATATGGGGGTGGGGGAATGGATGCTATTTCGTATGTGTTGGCGATGGAAGAAATATCAAAAGTAGACGCTTCTGCTTCTGTAGTTATGTCAGTTAATAATTCATTGGTATGTTGGGGGATAGAAACCTATGGAACAGAGGAACAAAAACAAAAATATTTAACAAAATTGGCAACTGGGGAATCTATAGGAGCATTTGTATTGAGTGAGCCAGAAGCGGGTAGTGATGCTACCAAACAAAGAACTACGGCTGAAGATAAAGGAGATTATTATTTAATAAATGGAACAAAAAACTGGATAACAAATGGTAGAACAGCTGATATTCATCTTGTTATTGCACATACACATCCAGAAAAAGGACATCATGGAATCAATGCCTTTATTGTTGAAAAAGGTACGGAAGGTTTTGTAGTGGGCCCTAAAGAACATAAAATGGGCATTCGAGGATCTGATACACACTCTTTACTTTTTACAGATGTAAAAGTCCCAAAAGAAAATCGTATTGGAGATGATGGTTTTGGGTTTACTTTTGCGATGAAAACATTAAGTGGCGGTCGTATTGGTATTGCATCACAAGCATTAGGGATTGCGTCTGGAGCTTATGAAAGAGCTCTGCAATACTCTAAAGAAAGAAAAGCTTTTGGAAAAGAGATCAGTAAACATCAAGGTATCGCTTTCAAATTGGCCGATATGAAAACGAATATTGATGCAGCACGTCATTTATGTATGAAAGCAGCATGGGATAAAGATCAACACAATAATTATGATTTGTCAAGTGCAATGGCAAAGTATTTTGCTGCTGAAATGGCTATGTGGGTTACGACTGAGGCTGTACAAATACATGGAGGATATGGATATGTGAAAGAGTACCATGTCGAACGTATGATGAGAGATGCAAAAATCACTCAAATTTATGAGGGTACTTCCGAAATTCAACAAATTGTAATTTCTAGGTCAATTCTAAGAGATTAAAATAAAAAAAAACGTTTATGGTTTTTCCTTTTTTATCTTAGTTCCTGAATTACAATCCTCACTATACTTTGTAATTCCGTTTATTTTCCAACTTTGACAATTACCAATACCTTTTTTTGCAATGAAAGCATCATCTACCTGAATGCAGGTTAAATTTTGATTGTTTTCGACATCAAATGTAGTTATAGCTTTATTATTACCATTATTGATTAGTAAAGAAGTAAGATTATTGTTATAGCACTGAATAGTTTCTAATAGTATATTAGCAGACAAATTAAGTTTTTTGATAGCATTGTCTGGAGAGTAAAGTTTTTTAAGTTTAATTAAGTTATCTACTTCTAATGATTGTAGCTTATTACTAGCACAAAGTAGCGTTTCGAGTTTTATACTATTTGATAAATCAATATTTTCAATATCATTGTTATTAATGTTGAGATGTGATAGCGCAGTACAATTCTTTACATCAATAGATTTTAAAAAGTTATTTTCAAAAGTTATTTTTTTTAGGTCGGTGTTGTTTTCTAGAATGATATTCTTAATTGAATTGTTTGAGCATTCCAATTCTTTTATCATAAGAGTATTTTCTAAATTTAATGAAGTTATTTTATTGTTATTACAGTTTAATATTTGTAAAAATGGATTATTTAATTTGAGTTCAATAATTTGATTTGATTGACATGTTAGGTTCTGAAGTTTTTTATTTTTAGATATATCTAAGAATGAGATATTGTTGTTTGAGCAATCTAGCACTTTAAGATTAGTGAGATTGCCAAAAGGTAGATATTCAATGTTATTTGAATGACAATTTAATTTCTTTAATTGTGTAAGATTTACTATTTCTAATTTAGGTATTGCATTGTTTTTACATTCTAGAATTTCTAATTTAATATTATTTTTTATATCAAGATTATTTAATTTGTTGTCAGATACGATTAATTGTTTTAGGTTAGTATTAGTAGTGGTTTCACATGAAAACAATAAATTCTTATTGCTTACAAGTTTTTCTAGCTTTTCTAATCCAGTAATATTTAATAATTCCAATCTGTTATTTTGACAATACAATTCCTTTAAATTTATATTACTCCTTAAGTCTAAAGAAGATATTTTATTGTTGTAACAAAGTAATATACGAAGAGAATTAAATGCTTCTATTCCATCTAAGGTTTTTATCTCTTTTTTAGATACGTCTAACACTTTTATTTTTTCAATATTGACGGTTAAAACTTTTTGATCAGGTTCACCTTCATCATAACCAAGCTCAATTAGTAGCCTTTCAAAGTTTTCATCAGGAATACTTGTTGAACAACTTTCTGTAAATTTTGTTTGAGAATCAATAATCCATAATTCATTTTCACTATAAGATAAATCATCGATTTCGATACAACTTAAATTGGGGTTTAGTGAAGCATTTAGTAGTATGATTTTTTTATTATTACCATTTTTAAAGCTAAGAGTGATTAGTTGGTTTTTACTACAATCTAATTTTTGTAGTTCTTTGTTATTATTTAAATTAAGTACTTCAAGTTTATTATCACTACAGAGCAATTTTTTTAAATTTACTGCCTTGCTAACGTCAAGAAAGTTTAACTTATTGTTGTTGCAGTTTATATAAGTTAAAGTGTTGTTGTCAATGATTATATTTTTTAAATAATTGTTACTACATGATATTTTTTTTAAAGAATTATTATTTTCAATTGATAGACTATCTAATCTATTTGAGCTACAAGCTAAAATTTGAAGATTTTTATTTTTTTCTAAGTTAAGGGACGAGAGTTCATTTTGGTTGCAGTTTAGTTGTTCTAAAAATGTTAGACTGGACATGTCTAGTTTACTTATTTTATTTTTAGAGCAATTTAAAGATGTAAGTGATATGAAGTTTTCAATCCCAGTCAGATCATATATTCCTTTATTAGATAAATTTAGTTTTGTAATATTTTTGATATCATCGGCATTGATAAAACCATCTACTTTCGTGTCGCTGTCAATACCCATATCAACAAGAGCACGCTCAAAATGTGCATCAGGTATTATTATTTGTGCTAGGGCAAATTCACTTGTAATAAGTGAAAGTGCAAAATACAGGATATAACTTTTCTTGATTGAAAGAGTTGCTATGAGATTTAACATAAATAAAACTGAAGGCTAATATGCCATTTCCAGATTCTTTTAAAGGGTGATAAATAATAAACAAATCTACTATTTTTTTTAACATTAAGCTCGGAGATTTTTATGTAGTGTATAAGTTGATAGCAGTTGTGCGTCATTTATATACGAAAGTTACTTAAGATAAAGGTCAACACAATATTTAAAATTATCAAGTACGATGCCAAAGATCTTGCTACTGAAATGGCTATGTGGGTTACAACCGAAGTTGTACAGATACATGGGGGTATGGATATGTTAAGGAGTGTCATGCTGAGTGTGTGGTGCGATATGTAAGGATCACTCAAATCTATTATGGCACTTCTGAGATACAACAAATAGTAATTTCTAGGTCTATATTAAAAATTAAAGAATCTAGTAATAAAAAAAGAGGCTACCTTAATTAAGATAGCCTCTTTTTTATAAATTTAAAATATTCTAACCTAGATAGGTCATTAAAATTTTACTTCTAGAAGTATGTTTTAAACGTCTTATTGCTTTTTCCTTTATTTGACGTACACGTTCACGAGTCAAATCAAAAGTTTCGCCAATTTCTTCTAAGGTCATTGGTTGATGTTCGCCTAAACCAAAATATAGTTTTACAACATCAGCTTCACGTGGCGTTAAGGTTTCTAAAGCTCGTTCGATTTCAATACGTAATGATTCATGTACTAAACTTCGGTCTGGATTTGGTGATTCACCTGAACGTAGAACATCATATAAATTAGAATTTTCACCTTCTATTAGAGGTGCATCCATAGATACGTGTCGACCAGAGTTCTTCATAGACTCTTTAACTTCGTTAATAGTCATATCTAGTTTTTTGGCAATTTCCTCAGGAGAAGGTTCACGTTCATGTTCTTGCTCTAAGAAAGCATACATTTTATTGATTTTGTTAATCGAACCAATTTTATTTAAAGGAAGACGAACTATACGCGATTGTTCAGCCAAAGCCTGTAAAATTGATTGACGAATCCACCAAACAGCATACGATATAAATTTAAACCCACGAGTTTCATCAAATCTCTTGGCTGCTTTTATCAAACCTAAATTTCCCTCATTAATTAAATCGGGAAGTGTTAGACCTTGATTTTGATACTGCTTAGCAACTGATACTACAAAACGTAAATTAGCTTTAGTTAATTTCTCAAGGGCTATTTGGTCACCAGCTTTGATGCGTTGGGCTAATTCTACTTCTTCGTCAGCAGTTATAAGGTCAACTTTTCCAATTTCTTGGAGATACTTATCCAATGAAGCAGTTTCTCTATTAGTAACCTGCTTGGTAATTTTTAGTTGTCTCATTAAATTATGTGTAGTTTAAAATGTGAAATACCTTTCTGTAAATATATATACGGATGATTTGTCAAAAGGTTACAAAAAAAGAATATTAATTTTAAATATTATAAAAAAACAGGCTTGGTTTCTTCGTTTTTTATTACTGCTAACACTTGATTTATTTTATCATATTTATGATTAAAAAATGTTGCGTGTTCTTTTGAACTAGTGTTTGTTATACATGTGGCGTGACGCATTTGTTCAATTATATAAGCTTCTTGTGCTTTACATACTTTTTGATTATCAATTATAAAAAATTTTAGAAGTGCATATGGATATCCAAAATGCAACTTATTTTTATGTTTTAATATCATACTATTATTCATCATAATTAATTGATTTGAATACAATACAAATTTTCTTTCTTTTGTTCTAGAGCCATTATAAGTTGATTCTTCAATTTTTTTAAGTTCTATAATCAGAGCTTTACAAATATTTATAGCATTAGACATATCTATTTGACGCATATTATATAAGTAGAGTAGCTGTTGTAAGACATTATTAATTGATCCGAAACTCCACATTTCAGTTATGTTTATACTGTTATATGCTTTGCCAGCTTTTTGTGCACCATTAATCATCTTATCGGAGATCACAAAATCTCTAAAGTTAATCCTTTTGTATACAGGTGTCACATTAAGAACAGAAAACCAGATAAATATTTTAAAACGTATCAACAAGGGGTTATGAAAAAAATAAAACATAGGTAATTCACGTGCACCAAATAAAATTGATGCGTCATCATTACCTACCAAGGGGTTTAGTTCATGATATAGACTTTCAAAATATGTGTTAAAGTCTTTGATGTTCTTGACTGAATTAGTTTCTCTGACTATGAATGAATTTGTTTCTCCAACTTCAAATAATTCATTTAATGAAATATCAAATTTTTTAGATAAAAGTATTGTCTCTTGCAAATTGAAAGATACTTTACCCGTCAAACGCCTATAGGCAGCATCATAATTAATACCTAAAACTGATGCGACTTCATCCGTTGTAGAAATGTTTTTTGGAATTTTTTGTTTAAGAATACTAATAAATTCTTTCTCAATACGATTCATATACAAGGGGTATTATCACACAAATATATGCTTTTTGTGATAAATACAAAAATATCATCTAATAATTTGTATTTTACAAGAGAAGTTTATAATATAATTTCTTAGATTTGGCGTATTAAAATTATGAAAAAGGGTAAGTTACTTAGCTTATCCTAAGGGGGTAAATAAGAAGGCGCTCATCACTTTGTGACGAGCGCTTTTCTTATGTCTTAAAACAAAAAAAGGCTTTCAATTTTGAAAGCCTTTTTTTGTTTTTTAGAAAATAATTAGTTTACTAATTGTCTCTAGGTTTTCTGTCATCACGACGATTATCTCTTCCGCGATTGTCACGACCTCGATTATCTCTTCTTCTATTATTATCTCTAGGTGGTCTTGCTACATAACCTTCAGGTTTTTCTAGTAGTGCTTTGCGAGATACTTTTTCTTTGCGAGTTCTTGGATCTTGACCAAAATACTTCACTTTAAAAATATCACCCATATTCACTACATCAGATACATTTTCTGTACGTTCCCAGGCTAATTCACTTACGTGCAGTAATACTTCGTTTCCTGGTGCATCCATATATTCTACAACAGCCCCAAAGTCTAGCATTTTTATAACTTTTACTTCGTAAACATCACCTTTCACAGGTTTAAAGAGTATAGAATCAATTTTAGCTAACACAGCATCAATACCTTCTTGACCAGTTCCTAAAATCTCAACAATACCTTCTTCAGTAACAGGATCTTCATTAATAACAATGGTACAACCAGTTTCTTTTTGCATTTCCTGAATAACTTTTCCACCAGGACCTATTAATGCCCCGATAAATTCATTAGGAATCGTTCTAGTAACCATTTTTGGAGCGTGTGATTTTACATCTCCGTTTGGCTGTGCAATTGTATCTGTTAATTTTTCTAAAATATGTAAACGACCATCACGAGCTTGATTTAATGCATTTATCAAAATCTCATAAGGAAGCCCTTTTACTTTAATATCCATTTGACATGCTGTTATTCCATCAGCAGTACCTGTAACTTTAAAATCCATATCACCTAAGTGATCTTCATCTCCCAAGATATCAGATAAAACTGCATAACGATCTCCATCAGATATTAATCCCATAGCGATACCAGAAACAGGTTTTGTAAGTTGTACACCTGCATCCATCAATGCCATTGTTCCAGAACAGACTGTTGCCATTGAAGAAGAACCATTAGATTCTAATACTTCAGAAACAACACGCACCGTATAAGGGCAATCTGTAGGAATCATGTTTTTTAAAGCACGTTGTGCTAGATTTCCGTGTCCCACTTCACGACGAGACGTTCCTCTTAAAGGACGTGCTTCACCTGTACAAAATGGAGGAAAGTTATAATGTAAATAGAATGTTTCTTCACCTTCGTAAGATGGCATATCTATTTTGTTAGCTTCTCTAGATGTTCCTAGAGTAACAGTAGCTAATGCTTGTGTTTCTCCTCTTGTGAAGATAGCTGAACCATGTGTGGAAGGTAAATAATCAACTTCACACCAAATAGGTCTAATTTCATCAGTCTTACGACCGTCTAAACGCAAACCATCACTTAAAGTTAATTCACGAACAGCTTCTTTCTGAGCTTTGTTATAGTATTTTCCTACTAAATCACTATATTCTTCAATTTCTTCTTCTGTAAATGAGGCAATTACTTCTTCTTTTACTGTTGTGAAAGCTTCTGTACGTTCTACTTTAGATGTTCCTTGTTTTGCAATTGCATAACATTTGTCATAAGAAAGATCGTGTATTTTTTTTGCTAAGTCTTCGTTTATTTCAGCAGTTTCATATTCACGAACTTCTTTTTTGCCGACAGCTTCAGCTAAACGAACTTGTGCAGCAATTTGAACTTTGATAGATTCGTGTGCAAATTTAATTGCTTCTATCATTTCTTCCTCACTACACTCCAGCATTTCACCTTCAACCATCATCACTGAATCTGCAGAAGCACCAATCATCATATCAATATCAGATTCTTCTAATTGTGCTCTACTAGGATTAATAACGAATTCTCCATTTACTCTGGCAACACGTGCTTCAGAAATAGGAGTTTCAAAAGGGAAATCACTTAATTGAATTGCTGCAGAAGCTGCTAGACCTGCTAGAGCATCTGGCATTACATCTTCATCATGAGACATTAACTGAATCATAACCTGAACTTCATTGTGATAATCTTTAGGAAATAATGGGCGTAGAACTCTATCTACTAAACGCATTGTTAAGACTTCACCGTCACTTGGTCGTGCTTCTCTTTTAAAGAAACCTCCAGGATAACGACCTGCAGCTGCAAATTTTTCTCTATAATCTACCGTTAAAGGTAAAAAATCAACAGGAGATGCTTTGTAATTAGATACAACCGTACATAATAACATGGCTTTTCCCATTTGTACTACTACCGAACCATGAGCCTGTTTGGCTAATTTTCCGGTTTCGATGGAAATTTCTCTTCCATCTCCAAGGTCTATGACCTCTTTAAAAACTTTTGGAATCATTTTTTAAATTTTTTTAATCCGATTATTCGGGATTTATTAAACAATTGGTTACTGTAATTGTGTCGAAAAAGTTTCCAATGAAAAGTTTAATAACGCTTTCTGTTTTTGTCGATAGTATCGACTTTAAAAGACAAAGAGACGTAAATACGTCTCTTTGTAGTTTGGATTTTTTATTTACGTAATCCTAGTTCCTTGACTATTGCGCGATATCTCAATACATCTTTTTTCATCAAGTAGTTTAGTAAATTTCTACGTTTACCTACCATTTTAACTAACGAACGTTCTGTGTTAAAATCCTTTTGATTTTTTTTAAGATGTCCTGTTAAATAATTGATGCGATGTGTGAATAAAGCGATTTGCCCTTCTGTTGATCCGGTATCATTTTCTGATTTACCGTGCTTTTTAAAAAGCTCTTTTTTAATTTCTGGTGTTAAATACATGCCAACATTAAAATTTTAATGATTAATAATTATTATGTATTGATGTTTTTCAATCAAGACCGCAAAATTAACATTATATTTTAGAATGACAATGAGTATCAGTATTTTAATTTTATAAAAGTTTGTTCTAGAGTTTGAAAAAAATTAATAATTAAACCTTTTTATATTTTAAAAGTCATAGTAGGCAAACAAACATTTTTTTAATTAATTATATTTATTATTATGAAATCAAGCAAATTTAAAATTGGAATTTTAGTGCCACTTTTTATAAGTGTATTATTTTTAGCAAGTTGTGAAAATAATGACGTAGACCTAACAGATGATGTATCAACAGAGAGTATTCAAAAATCAGCAGAGATTGACGTAGTTTCTGACAATGTTTCGAGCATTGTTGAAGAAGTTTTTATTTTAGAAGAAGGTTTAGTTACACGATCTAGATCTAATCCATTTTTACCAGAATGTATGACAAAAACGGTAATTATTACTGGGTTTGTTCGTACCGTTACTTTAGATTTTGAAGATGGATGTGATATGCCAAACGGGAATCATCTTAGCGGAATTATTACTATTGAGTATGTAAGAGACCCAGAGGCTTTGACAAGGACAATTACCTATGCTTTTTCTGACTTTTATTTTAATTATAAGAATATTGAAGGAGGAGGTTCAATTTATAGAGAGTGGATAAATGAAAATGGGAATCCTCAATCAACTAAAAATCATGACATAACAGTTACTTGGCCTGATGGAAATTCTGCGCATAGAGTTGGTGTAAAAATTCGTGAATGGATTGAAGGTGTGGGTTCAGGTACTTGGGGTGATAATGTGTTTGAAATTACAGGTAATTGGACAACTGAATTTCCTAATGGTGATGTAAATACGGGAATAGTGACAACTCCTTTGCGTAGAGAGTTAGCTTGTAGATTTATAGTAAGCGGTGTGATTGCTTTATCTCATAATGATTTGGCAGGAACTTTAGATTTTGGTGATGGTAGTTGTGATAATGTGGCAATCTTTACCGGACCAGATGGGGTGGAACACACGATTATTTTAGACTAGTTTGGTTAGATTATATTAACAAGCCGCATTCATTATTTTGAATGCGGCTTATTTATTATGTAAAAAAACAGAAATTATTCTTTCCGTATGGGTTTGTTTTGAATTAAATCTATATAATTATTAATCATTTTTTTTAGATTTTTTCTTTCATAAATTGCATCTAGAAATCCATGTTCTAAAACAAATTCTGATCGTTGAAAACCTTTTGGTAAATCTCTACCTGTTGTATCCTTGACAACTCTTGGACCAGCAAAAGCAATTAGAGCATTTGGTTCGGCAATATTAATATCTCCTAACATAGCAAATGAAGCAGTTGTGCCACCTGTTGTTGGGTCTGTTAATAGTGAAATATAAGGTATTTTAGCTTCGTCTAGTTGAGCCAGTTTAACAGAAGTTTTAGCTAATTGCATTAAAGATAATGTTGATTCCATCATGCGTGCTCCACCTGATTTTGAAATCATTAAAAATGGAATTTTGTGTTTGATTGCATAATCAACAGCACGTGCAATTTTTTCTCCAACGACGCTACCCATTGAACCACCAATAAAACTAAAATCCATTGCAGCAATAACGATATCATTTCCCATAGATTTACCCACAACAGTTCTAACAGCATCATATAAATCTGTTTTTTTATGTGCAGCTTCTAATCTTTCATCGTAAGGTCTTGTGTCAATAAACTTAAGAAAATCTTTAGATTTCATTTTAGGATTTAACTCCTTGTATTGATCATCATCTAATAGGATTTCGAAATATTCTTTACTGCCAATACGTACATGATATCCATCTTCAGGGCTGACATAAAGATTTTCTTTTAATTCTTCTGTATCTATAATGATTCCATTAGGAGATTTATACCAAATTCCTTCAGGAATATTCTTTTTTTCTTCGGTAGGAGTAGTAATTCCTTTGGTGTCACGTTTAAACCATGAACTCATAATCAAAATTTTAGTTGGTTATTAAGTGCAAAAAAGCAAATAAAATTGATATTATTTGCTTTTTTTTTGAGTTTTAACAATCATTTATATAAATGATTTGGAAATGCAAGTTACAAAAAAATGATATATATGTTAAAATTTTATAAAGTATCAATATTATTTAAGTCCTCGAACGCTTGTTTCAAACGGGTCTTAAAAGTTTCTTCACCTTTTCGTAACCATCTTCTAGGATCATAATACTTTTTGTTAGGTTGGTCAGCCCCTTCGGGATTACCAATTTGACTTTGTATGTAATCAGATTTTTCTTTCATGTAATCTCTGATACCTGCAGTGAATGCAAATTGCATATCAGTATCAATATTCATTTTGATTACTCCATAAGAAATAGCTTCTCTTATTTCTTCTAAAGTAGAACCTGAACCACCATGAAAGACAAAATCAACAGGTCTTTTTGCTGTTTTAAATTTTTCTTCAATATATTTTTGTGAATTATCAAGTATTTTTGGCGTTAAGACCACGTTTCCTGGTTTATATACACCATGTACATTTCCAAAGGAAGCAGCGATAGTAAAATTGGGACTTATTTTTAATAATTCTTCATATGCATAAGCAACTTCTTCAGGTTGTGTATATAGTTTAGAAACATCAACATCAGTATTATCTACGCCATCTTCTTCCCCACCAGTGATTCCTAATTCAATTTCTAGAGTCATATCTATTTTATGCATTCTTTTTAGATAAGCTTTACATATACTGATATTTTCCTCTAAAGGTTCTTCAGATAAATCAATCATATGTGAACTGTATAAAGGAATACCATTCTCTTTGTAAAAAGTTTCTCCTTCATCTAGTAGACCATCAATCCAAGGTAGTTTGCTTTTTGAACAATGATCTGTGTGTAAAATTACAGGAATTTCATAAAATTTTGCTAAGTGATGTATGTGTTTCGCACCTGTTACTGCGCCAGCAATGGCTGCTTTTTCATTTTCATTTGACAAACCTTTTCCTGCATTAAAATGTGCTCCTCCATTAGAAAATTGAATAATTACTGGAGCATTTAAATCTCTAGCGGTTTCCATAACCGCATTTATAGTATTTGAACCTACTACGTTTACCGCTGGTAATGCAAAATTTTTAGCTTTGGCAAGTTTAAATAGTTCTTGTACTTGAGCACCTGTTGCGACACCTGATTTAATTGTATATGACATAATAAATTATATATTTTTGATGAAATACAAATATAATGTTAATAAAAATACTAGCAAAGTAATGTTAAGGGATTAGAAAGGATAATTTATTCCGATATTTAAAACTGGTTTTTTAAGACTTGATATTTGTAACCATTTTTCTCCACTAAAATTATAAGGTTCGTAAGTTTTAAAACCTAGATCGGCTCTAAAAACTAAGAAACTAAAATCATAACGTATACCTAAACCTGTCCCAATAGCAATATTTTGTAAGGATTTTAAACTGTCAAATTTAGCAGCATCACTCGTCAAATTAGATGTAGTGGTATCCCAGATATTTCCAGCATCAGCAAAAAACGCCCCTTTAATACTACCAAAAATATTGAATCGATACTCTATACTGCTTAATAATTTGAAATTGGCAACATTAAACTCTAAGCCACTATTTTCAGCGCCAGGACCCAATTCATAAATTCGCCAAGCTCTAATATCATTTGGTCCGCCAGCAAAATAGCTACGACTAAATGGAATACTTGTAGAATTACCATAAGGAATAGCTACACCAATACTACTTCTAAGAGCCAACACATTATTATTACTAAAACTCCAATGTTTTTTAAATTCAAAATCAAATTTGAAATATTGTGCAATATTAGTTCCTAAGATTTGTTTTGGACTATCTTTAGTTGGACTTTTAGCTGCAATTGAAGTTAGTAAACCTGATGAAGATAAACGAACTTTAAGATAAGAAAAGTCAGAATCTTTGTAACTGGTTTGAGTGTTATAAATTAATTGATAAGAAAGTAAGGGTACTAAAATGTCTTCTGTAATAATCGTATAACGTTTATCAATATTCTGAATTTTTTTATAATCCTCAGGGTTATTTTGTTGAAAATTGCTGTCGTCTAAAGCAGTATCTATAAAATTTAGGGGATCATCTAAGATATCCATGGGAAAAATATCAGCATTGTCTGCTTGAATGGTTTCCAGTTTTCTGAATTCTGACGGATATACATCAAAAAATGATTTGACATTTAAATTTCTAATATACTGTGCATTGAGTAGTTCAATTGAGTGATTTGCCTTTTTATTTGCTTTCCAATTATAATCAATAATGCCAGTAAATCGCTGCTTATCTAATCCGATATTTTTTTGTAAACTTGTTCCAAGAGTAAATGCAGTTTTTGGTGACATTTTGTTAGGAACTAGTTTCTGAATACTGAAGGGTAATATAAACCTTGGAACTTTAAAAGAGGCATCAATACCTAATTCCCAAGCATTAAAAAACTTGTTTTCATTTGCAAACTCAACACTATTTATAAATGATCCTTGAACTCCTATCTGTAATATCTCATTACCTTTTAGAGTATTATTGTTTTTGAAAGAAAGTTTTCCGGAAATACCCAAAGGCTTTTGATTAGAGTGGGTTGTTTCAGCTTCTAGTTTTGCCCCATAACGTTTTGTAGGTGTCAGTAATATATGTGCTATCAATTTGTTGTCTGCAATCTCTTCATAATTAATTTTTATTGATTTAAAATTGTTTAAATCTCTGAGGTGTTGACGTGTTAATTCATTATTAATATCTGAATATTTTTGACCTGGTTTAATAAAAATAGCCAGGCTGAGATGTTTTGGTTTGTAGTTTATTTTGTGGTATGCGAAAAAATCAATACTATTATAAGATATACTGTCTTTTAGGTGGTTGTCTCGAAGTAAATAGGAGTAATCAGTATATACTTTTACTTTTTCGATATATGATATTTGATAGGGGATACTCTCAATGTTATCTTCGTTTTCTGTAAATCGATTAGCAATATCTATAAGAACA
>JAUVBX010000001.1 GCA_030590985.1 Lutibacter sp.
AGGATAAGAGTATTCATAAATAATACCCCAAGAGTTTATAGTTCCAGTATCCCCACCAAATTGATCAGCCACAAATAATGTCCAAATACCCATAGTGGTTTCACCGTCAAAAGCAGACAATGCTTCTGCAGCAGGAGTTCCTTCATCATCCCAAGTTACTATAACGTCAGCAGCAGAGTCACCAATGTTGGCTACTTTTAATACTACAGTAGTTCCAGTAGGAGATGTAAGCGTAATATCTAAGTCACCTCTCCAAGTATGTGAAATATTCATGTCAACATTAAGGTCAGTTAATGTGAAATCATCCATTACTTCTATAGTAGTTGTTACTCCAGCAGGATTAGCATCTGGAATTGCAAGAGCAGGGCTATCAGAAGCCATATCAGCACCGAAAAGAAGTGGATCAGGACCACAAACAAGTACTGGAGCAGTTTGGTCTGAAACAATAATAGCTGTTGAACAAGAACTTGTATTTCCTGAATTGTCAGTTACAAATACTTCTACATTAGATTCCCCAATATCCGAACAGTCAAATGTAAACACAGTAGGATCTAAAGGCCCTACAGAATAGATTATATTGCCTTCAAATACACGTGGAGCAAAAGTTGTTCCTGTGAAATCATCAGCTTTAGCAGAACCTTCAAGTAATTCAATGTTATCATCAGAAGAAACTACATTTCCAACTGCAGTACCATTGTGATAGTTAAATCCACCTCCTATTGGAGAAACAAAGAAAGCATGTATTTCACCAGCAGGAATTACGTAGTCTAATGTTAAGTTAAGAGGAGTTGTTGCTCCATCACCGTTAGAAACGATTCCAAAAGCTGTATCGATAAGTGTCCAGTTACCTGGAGAGCCTTCAGAACCTACATGAGTACCTGATTTTGCATATACTTCTACATCAAAAGTAAGACCTATATCACCGTGTACATCAAATGATGAAATAACTACTTCGTTAGTCGCTACTATGTCAAACATATTTCCGAAATTCCCATTACCTCCGACTAAAGGAGAAGCTAATGTTGCCTCAGTGCTTCCTGCGCCATTTGAGATGGTGTAACCACAAGCTTCATCTATACTATTGATAAAAGTAGATACCGGAATAGTTGCAGTACCATCAGCATCTAATACTACTTCGTAAGGAGGTAATATAACAGGTGCATTTATTGTTTGACCCACATTTAAAGAACCAGGCGATTCAGGTAATGGATTGTTCCAGGTAAAATCTGCATAGAAAGAACCTGTACCTGTAAGTTGTAATGATTCTCCTATTTGTGTTCCAGAGGATTCTGCTACACCAATATCTTCGGAAGTCATACCATTAGCTGGACCATCAACAGCAGTAAATGAACCTTCATAGCTTAAAAACTGAACAACAGTATTAGTGTCATCAATTAAAGCAATACCATCAGGTGCACCATTTTGTAATCCGTTTGTTGGGTAACTAAAAAAGAGTGTTCCAAAGCCATTATCTTGATCTGGTAAAGTGCCACTCAAAATAGTAGTGTTATATGACGTACCATTATTACCATTATAGGCAACAAGAGCCCAATCTGTCAGATCTGTTCCTGCAGGACCCGCTATTTCAATAAATTCATTTACATCTATTGATGCGTTGTCATAATGAAGTTCATTGACAAACACTTCAATTCCAGAAGGCACTCCAATACAATTTACGATTGGTGCAATATCATCTATAACTGTTACGGTAGCTGTACAACTATCTGTATTACCAGAAGCGTCTGTAATAGTAAGTGTTACGGTATTTTCACCGACATTACTACAATCAAAAGAACTCATATTTAATGATAAAATAAAGCCAGAACAGTTATCAGTAGAACCTGTATCGATATCAGCAGGTGTAATAGAAGCCATACCACTTGCACTCAGTTCTACCGTAAGATCTTGGCACATAACCACAGGGTCTTCCACATCATTTACAGTTACAGTAAATTGACAAGAAACAATATTTCCATCGCTATCAGTAGTAGAAAATTCTACAATAGTATCCCCAACAGGGAACATACTACCACTGGCAGGTCCAGCAGTTTGTGTAGTAGGTAAAGTACCGTCTTCTACATCAATAGCAGAAGCATCGGCAAAAAATACTGCCGCTTCGCATACACCTGGCTCTGAATCTGCCACTACGTCTGCAGGACAGGAAATAATAGGAGCGTTACCAATAACAGGTATGTATATGGAAAAGACACTGGTGTCAATAGGAAGAATAAGCTCACCATTACTAATAGCATTAAACCAGTTCGCATTATCCCCCAGCAATGGCAGATAATCTGCAAAGCTTGATTCTCCACTACGCATACCTTGATATGCACCTCCATCAGGACTGCCTGAAAAGAAGAAATTAATAAAAGTTGAGCCTACTGTAAGACCAGTTGCAGCAAAATTAGCGCCTTCATTGCCAGCCTCATTTTGAATACCAGCTAACCAAGCAGTAATGTTATCTCCATCTGGACTGCCCTCTACACAATACAAAGCATCTCCACTTGAAGATAAATACATGTTCGAATCAAATGCAGGAACTGATAAAGTACCTAGAGATGCACCAAAATTTTGGTTATTTGCAGAATCAGTATCTGTAAAAACAACTATAGTACCAGCACTGATCACATATGTACCTGAATCCCACTGAAGGCTTCCTTCATAGAAATCTTGAAAGCCATTACCTGCGGCATTAGGTTCGTTATCGGTGAAATACAAGGTTGTGTTGGCAGGTATGTCAACTAGTGCCACAATGGCAAAATCATCATCACCATCAGCATTGAACGCTGTGAAAGCAACATCGCCAGCAGTGAGCTGCGCCATGACATTTGCAGACAGCAATATCATTAATATGCTGTTTAATACATAAAATAATCTTTTTTTCATAATGTAATAAATATTTAAGTTAATAAAAATTAAACCTCAAATGTACGTATTTTACCTTTATTAATAAACAACTTATATTAATTTAACTATGAGGTTTTATTGTTTACATTTAAACATAATATTAAATATTTCAAAATTGACATTTAACAGGTTTTAGAGAAATTTGTCATTGTAATTTTGCAGAAAATTAAAGATAAGCATATATGTATCAATCAAAGACACCAGAAGAGGCAGTAAAAGTTATAAAATCTAACGATCGAGTGTATATACAAATGGGAGCTGCTCCGCCTCAAGCACTTATCAAGGCAATGACGGCACGTCACGAGGAACTACGAAATGTGGAAGTCTGCCATTTGCATTTAGAAGGTGAAGCACCTTATGCAAATCCTGTACTTAAAGATAGTTTTCATGTGAATTCGTTTTTTATTGGAGGAAATGTTCGGCATACATTAACAGCAGGCAATGGCTCATATACTCCCGTGTTTTTAAGTGAATTACCACTTTTATTTAAAAATGGAATTGTTCCTTTAGATATAGCACTTATCCAAGTCTCACCTCCTGATAAACATGGCTATTGTTCATTAGGAGTTACTATCGGCGCTACTATAGCTGCTATTGAATCGGCAAAACATGTAATAGCTCAGATTAATCCGAAAATGCCTCGAACACATGGAGCTGGGATTATTCATATTTCTGAATTAAACACCTTTGTAGAAGTAGATGAGCCAATTTTAGAACATCATGTAGGTATTCCATCTGAAGTTGAACAGAAAATAGGTGATTATATTGCGGAATTAATTGAAGATAGAAGTACACTGCAAATGGGTGTTGGAAATATTCCTAATGCGGTATTATCACGTTTAGGAAACCACAAAGATTTAGGTTTACATACTGAGATGTTTTCTGACGGTGTGATCGACTTAATTTTAAAAGATGTTATTAATGGAAACTACAAGGAGATTAGCCGAGGTCGTGCTATGGCTACTTTTTTAATGGGTTCTAAACGATTGTATGACTATGTAGATGATAATCCATTTGTAGAAATGCGTGAAGCTGATTTTGTTAACGATGTATATATAATTAGGCAAAATCCGAGAATGGTAGCTATTAATTCTGCTATTGAAGTTGATTTGTCAGGGCAAGTATGTGCTGATTCGATAGGTACTCGTATGTATAGTGGGGTAGGTGGTCAGATGGATTTTATTCGTGGTGCTTCTTTAAGTGAAGGCGGTAAAGCTATTATTGCCTTACCAGCAACAACGCAGAAAGGAATTAGCCGTATTGTACCTTTTTTAAAACCAGGATCTGGGGTAGTGACTACGAGAGCACATGTACACTATGTAGTGACTGAATATGGTGTCGCTAATTTGTATGGAAAGACCATTAAACAACGTGTAGAGGCACTAGCAAAAATTGCACATCCAGATTTTAGAGAACAAATTGTACGAGATTATTTTGAGAAGAAAACGGGATAATATAATGTACTAAAGAAACGACATTTACTTATGTAAGCTTATCACTTTCATATTTAGTATTATTCAATTAAACTCCTCAAGTTTATTATAGGCTTAATGGTTTTTATTTTTCCCATTCATCATTAAAAAAATCTAGGACGATATCTGAAAAAATCGAAGACCATCTAGATTTCCACATTGGTGGAATGTGTTTTCCATTTGGTAAAATCCATAAGTAAGAATTTGGAATTGACTTATACATTTCGACTGGAATATCAATGGGAAAATATTCATCACGATCACCTTGTATTATTAAAACAGGGCATTTAATTTTTGCCAAATGATCTGGAGTGAAGTTCATATCATCGTACACATTGGATAACTCATTAAACTGATATATTAACTCCTTAATTTGTTCTTCCCCGCGACTTACATGCTTATTCATCCATTTGTATTTTTCCCAATCAGCAACTTTATAACTAAGCATTCCCGTTCGACATTCTTCCGGATAGTAGGAAGTAGCACCAATTAACACCATTGATTTAATTCTTAGGGTATCCATGGTTGCCATATGTATCAGGGTCATTCCTCCAGTAGATGTGCCCAATGCTTTAAATTCTTTAATCTTTAAATGATCCATCAAAGCATAAATATCTTCAGCTACATCCTTGTGTCTAAATACTTTTTTTGGGTTAGTCGACTTACCATGACCTCTTAAATCGGGTAATATAACTTGATATTTTTCTGACCATACATCTATCCAGCGATTATAAATTTTAGTACTACCCATGAACCAATGTAGAACAAGCAAGGGTTCTCCTTCACCATATATTTCGTAATAAATATTAGCTCCATTTAATTCAACCGTATTGCTTTTTTGGCTATAAATAGCAAGAAAGGCAAGATTGAAAGCTAATAAGATTAAAATTTTTTTCATAATGAATTTCTTTAATTCAATTGATTTTTAATGAATTGTGTAAACATGCATTAATTGTGCTCAAACTCCTAAACTTTTTATTAGAAAATTATAAACTATATATTTTACTCTAAATAAGAATGTTTGTATCCCACTTCTCGTACTATATTTAAAAAATCTTTTTCTAAAGTTTCACGTGGGTATTCAACAAAACGGTTGAGTTCATGACCATTTTTGTAAAAAACAAAAGTGGGTACACGTTCGATATCAAGTCCTTCTTGTTCATTATTTGTTGAAGTTTTACTACGATCTACACAAATCATCTGTAAATTATTATAATCAAAATCTATTGCATCTAACAATTTATAAAAAACAGGTGTTTCTCTACGACTATCTCCACACCAAGTTCCCATTACGGCTTTTATTTTTACACCTTTTAATAAAGCTTTTAATTGATTGGCAACCTCCACATCAATAGTATAATCATTGTACTCTTCAGCAAACCACTCTTTGAAGGGTTCTTTTTCAAAATCAGATTTTTGTGCAATACCTACCAAATACCCATCTTGATCTATCGTAGCCGTATGTACTTGTTTTGTGGCTTTACAAGCCACTAAGTTTATCGCTAAAAAAATAAAAAGTATTCTCATGATTTTCTAGTTTATTATTCAAATATTGAGCTAATAATTATCTTAAAAGTAAATTTATATCAATTCGAGCATAGTCAAGAATTTTTTGTTTTAGGTATACAAAGTATTATATTTCTTAACTGTGCTCGAAAAGACAGTTTTAATGATATTTCAAACCGGTTTAAATTATTAATCAATTATTGTTATTCTAATACAAAAATATTTTTTTCTGCACAGATTTTTTTCAATTCATCTGGCCATATTGAAACGGTGACTTCTCCTAGATGTGCCGATCTTAAAAGATACATATAAGTTCGTGATTGACCAATGCCACCACCAATACTTAATGGAATATCATCATTTAATATTGCCTTATGATACGGTAATTCTAAGTAATCTAATTGTCCAGAGATTTTTAATTGAGCTTTTAATGTTTCTTTGGTTACTCTTACTCCCATAGATGTTAATTCGTGTCTTCTTTTCGTTACAGGATTCCAAACCAAAATATCTCCATTTAGTCCATACATTTGCTCTCCATTTTTATTAATAGTAGGTGTAATCCAATCATCATAATCTGCTGCACGCATTTCGTGTGGATAGCCATCTTTTAATACTTTACCAATACCAATAATAAAAACAGCAGGATATTTTTGAATAAGTTTGGTTTCTCGTTGTTTTCTTGGCAGATCAGGATACATAGCAAGGATTTCTTCAGCATGTATAAATTTTAGTTCTTTAGGGAAATCAGGAAATCTAGGATCGTTTAACTCGGGAAACTTTTCTCTCACCATGACACCTGCTCCTCTTATAACTTTCCATATTCTTTTTACAGTATCGATTAAATAGTCAAGATTTCTTTCTTTTTCTGTAATTCTTTTCTCCCAATCCCATTGATCCACGTAAGAAGAATGATCATGGTCTAAAAAGTAGTCTTTTCTAACAGCTCTCATGTCCGTATTTATACCTTGTCCTATAGCACAGTCAAATTGTGCTAGTGCCATTCTTTTCCATTTGGTAGCAGCTTGTACTACCTGAGCTTCAATTCTTTTTGGCAAGCCTAAACCTGCAGGGAAATCAATAGGAGTTCTTGAGCCATCTCTATCAAGATAATCGTTTACACCACTAGCTTTACTTACAATAAGTGGTACTTGTACCATTTGGAGGTTTAGAGCCTCCGCAAGGCCTTTTTCTATGTACTCTTTGATCATGTATAGTGCTTCCATTCTTTTTAAAGGTGGTAATAAAGCTTGATAATCGTTAGGAAGAATTTTACTTACCTCTTCGTAAGTGCTAATTCCGGGTCCTGCCAAATCTGATTTTTTGTCGTACATAAGTATTGGATTTAGAATTAAAAAAAATAATGTAGCTAAGATAATGAAATTCAGCTAATAAAGCAATACTAAATAGACACTTGATGACAAGATACATACAATATTTTTTAATAATTTTTATATATGAACTTTGCATTCTTAATTATCTTTATATTTTTGCCTAGAATGAAGCCTGTCGAAAAAATAAAAACACCCATTCGTAAGGAAATGGAACTCTTTGAAAAAAAGTTTAAAGAGTCTATGCGAACCAAAGTCCCTTTACTTAATAGGATAATGGACTATGTAGTGCGTCGTAAAGGAAAACAAATGCGACCTATGTTTGTTTTTTTAACTGCAAAAATGGTTTCAAATGGTGATTTTAGTGAACGTACATATCGAGGAGCATCAATTATTGAATTGATACATACTGCAACTTTGGTGCATGATGATGTAGTTGATGATAGTAATAGACGTCGTGGTTTTTTTTCTATCAATGCACTTTGGAAGAATAAAATTGCTGTATTAGTAGGAGATTTTTTATTATCAAAAGGGGTTCTATTATCTGTTGATAATAATGATTTTGATATTTTAAAACTTATCTCAACAGCTGTCAGAGAAATGAGTGAAGGAGAGTTATTACAAATTGAAAAAGCACGACACCTAGATATAACAGAAGTTGTTTATTTTGAGATTATTAAAAGAAAAACAGCTTCATTAATTGCTTCATGCACCGCTATTGGTGCCGCTTCGGTTGGAGCAGATGAAGAAACGATAGAGAAAATGCGCATATTTGGAGAAACGATTGGTTTAGCCTTTCAAATTAAAGATGATTTATTTGATTATACGGATGATAAAATTGGGAAACCTACAGGCATTGACATCAAGGAACAAAAGATGACTCTACCGCTTATTTATACGCTTAATAATTGTAGTGAAAAAGAAAAAAAATGGTTGATTAATTCTGTGAAAAATCATAACAAGAACAAAAAACGAGTGAAGGAAGTTATACAGTTTGTCAAAGACTCTGGAGGGATAGAATATACCCAAAAGAAAATGAAAAACTATCAGCAACAGGCATTAATTCTTTTAGATGATTATCCGGAATCAGATTATAAGACAGCACTGATTGACATGCTTAGTTATGTTATAGATCGTAAGATTTAAGATGACACGAGTAGTTAAAAAAATAGCAGTAATAAATATTTTAGAATTCAGTCAGCAACTTCTACAATGGTCACAATCCTATGAAACACATTTGTGGTTAGACAGCAATCGATACCCTCAAAAATATTCTTCGTTTGACAAAGTATTGGCTGTAGATGTAATTTCTGAATTGAAAATAGATTTTCATAATGCATTTGAAAAATTAGATCAGTATCAGAAGCAAACAAAAGACTATTTATTTGGATATTTAAGTTACGATTTAAAAAATGACACAGAATATTTAGAATCTAAGAATCACGATGAATTAGACTTCCCAGAATTATATTTTTTTCAACCAAAAAAACTATTTTTCATCTATAATGATTATGTAGAGTTGCACTACGATGGGAGTTGTAAGGATGAGATGAAAAAAGATTTAGAATGTATTTTTGATATCGTTATTCCAATTGATCAAGAGGTAAAAAACAGTAGAATTAAACAGCGTATTCCTAAAAAGGAATATTACCAAAAAATCAACAAAATACAACAGCATATACAAAGAGGTGATACGTATGAAATTAACTTTTGCATGGAGTATTATACAGAAAATATACTTATCAATCCATTGGTTGTTTATAATAGATTAAATGCAATTTCTACACCTCCTTTTGCTTGTTATTTTAGAAATAAGGAACATTATCTGATATCAGCTTCACCTGAGCGTTTTGTGCGAAAAGAAGGACAGAAACTTATTTCACAACCAATAAAAGGGACAATTAAGAAAGGGAATAATCAGAAGGAAGACTTAGACTTAATAAATCAGTTAAAAAATGATTCTAAAGAACAATCAGAAAATATTATGATTGTGGATTTGGTTCGCAACGATTTGTCTAAAACAGCGATGAAAAACAGTGTGAAAGTTGAAGAACTTTGTGAGGTATATTCTTTTAAACAAGTTCATCAGCTGATTTCTACAGTGACATCTACTGCTAAAAAAGAAATAAGTCCTGTTCATATTATAAAAAGTTTATTTCCTATGGGAAGTATGACAGGAGCACCTAAAATTTCAACGATGAAAATTATTGAGAATTTAGAAGAAAGTAAAAGAGGGTTGTATTCTGGTGCAGTTGGTTATTTTACCCCAAATGGAAATTTTGATTTTAATGTTGTTATACGTAGTATTTTGTATAATGCACAAAAAAAATATGTCTCATTTTCGGTAGGCGGTGCCATAACAGCCAAATCAAATTCTGTTAATGAATATGAAGAATGTCAACTCAAAGCTGCTGCTATGAAAAAAGTTTTGGGAGTAATTAATTAGGTGTAATTTCTCCTCTTAGTGGTGTTTCAAATAGTGTTTTTAAATCACCATTTGTCTTTTTAGCACTTAGTAAATACATTAGTTTAGTAATAGCAGCTTCTGTAGTGATGTCATAGCCGTTTATCAATCCCATTTTTAATAATTCGATACTAGTTTCATATCTTCCTAAACATACACTACCCGCTACACATTGTGTAATATCGATTATTGGAATGCCTTTCTTTAAAGCCTTTTTTAATATATCTAAAAACCATTTGTCAGTAGGAGCATTTCCAGAACCAAAAGTTTCAATTATAATACCATCAATATTTGGCATATTAAAAATATGTTGAATTACATTTTTATTGATTCCAGGGAAAAGTTTTAACAAAATGATATTATGATTTTGAATTTTTCTATAGATGAGTTTTTCTGGTTTGTTAACTGAAACTAAGTAGGGAATATTAAATTTTAAACGGACACCACTTTCTGCTAAATCTGGGTAATTTGGTGAATCAAAAGCTTCGAATTGCTCTGAACTTATTTTGGAAGTTCTATTTGCCCTATATAGTTTGTATTCAAAATAGATACAAACTTCTGCAATTATGGGTTTATTGTCTTTTTGAGTTGCAGCAATTTCTATAGCTGTAATCATATTTTCTTTGGCATCAGTTCGTAAATCACCTATGGGTAATTGTGAGCCAGTAAAGATGATTGGTTTCGCTAGATTTTCAAACATAAAACTAATAGCAGAAGCTGTATAAGACATGGTGTCAGAACCATGTAAAACAACAAATCCATCGGCATTGTGATAATTTGATTGAATAATAGTGGCAATTTCTTTCCAATGTATTGGATTCATATTGCTAGAATCAATTGGCTTTGGAAAAGCATAAGAATCAATTGTACAATTTAGTAACTTCAGTTCGGGTATTTTTTTGTAGATATTGTCAAAATTAAATGCTTGTAAGACATCTGTCTTGTAGTCTTTGACCATTCCGATGGTGCCACCGGTATAAATAATAAGAATATGTGGAACTTTTGCCATTTTGTCAACTATAAGAATTTGGAATAATTTATGCAGTCAAAGATATTGAAAATTAAATATTTTTATACATTTATCAAAATTTAAAATCTATCACTATGTATATTGGATTTGCACTATTTGGACTCATTGCTTTGATTGGCTGGATTGTTCAAAGAAAATTAAAAAGTAAGTTTAAAAAGTATTCTCAGATATCTCTCCAAAATGGGATGTCAGGCAAAGAAATTGCCGAAAAGATGTTATATGATCATGGTATTAACGATGTTCAAGTAATTTCGACTTCAGGTCGTTTAACGGATCATTATAATCCAAAAGATAAAACTGTTAATTTAAGCGAAGCTGTGTATAATGAACGTATGCTGCAGCTGCAGTTGCCTCTCATGAAGTAGGACATGCTGTACAACATGCAGAGGCTTATTCCTGGTTACAGTTTCGTTCTAAAATGGTGCCTACAGTAAATGTAACTGGAAGATTGGCGCAATTTGCTATTATGGGTGGAATATTTTTAGTAAATACTTTTCCACAATTATTATTATTAGGCATTATCTTTTTTGCTTTTTCTGTAGTTTTTACTTTTGTTACTTTACCAGTAGAATATGATGCCAGTAACAGAGCATTGGCTTGGTTAGATAACAAACAAATGTTAACAGATAATGAGTATGATGGAGCAAAAGACGCTTTGTCTTGGGCTGCTCGTACGTATGTGGTTGCCGCGGTGGGTGCTTTAGCAACTTTATTCTATTATGTTCTTATTTATGCAGGAAGAAGATAATATATAAAATAAAAAAGCCCATCAATTTAAAACTGATGGGCTTTTTTGTTTAGATTCGTTTATTTATTAGGAATAGAAATCTGATCTATCTCAATACGTAATAACTGAAGTTTTTCTTTGCTGAAGTTTAATTCAGAAAGAATGGTAGATTTTGTTTCTTCAAATGTCTCTTTTAGACTGCTAAACATATCTTGGTAATAGTTAATACCTTCTTTAAGGTTACTTGCAAAAGTTACTAAGTATTTTTCTTGTTTTGAGGTCATTGATGTTTTAGTCTCATCAAATTTGTCTTTTAGATAATCAATATAAATATTGAGTTCTTTTATAAACATATTGGGACGATCTGTTCTAACAATATTTGATTTCCCATAAATATGACTAGTCATTTCAAATAAACTTTTCAATTTAGAAAAATAGGCCATATTTGGACCTGGACAGACAGAAACGCCTTGACCTTCAACTTTAGTTTCAATTTCATTAACTAGCAAAGCAGGTGTTCCTAGACCAACACAAATACAAGCTTTACAAATAATACTCTCAAATCTGTTTTTATAGTCTTCAGCAGTTAGATTTTCTTTATCTAATTCTTTTATTTTTAAACGTTGGTACTGGCGTGATGCTGTACAGATTGTTTTTTCTGAGAATTCATTATTAGAGATTAGGAATTCTTTAGGACACGAACTTCCAGGTCTTCCGTTGTCAATTGCAGTTAATTTTTCAAGATCTTTTGTATTCCCTTTTAGACTATTAAAAGGAACTCCTAGCGGTGAAATATTACTTAGGTATAAATCTTTTTCTTCTGCTTTGACCAATTGTTGTAATGTAGTTTCATCTACAGTTGTAGCTTCTGGTACTAAAAGAAACGGAGAACCCCAACCTACAGAATCAATATTATAATAATCTAAAAGAAAGTTATGCTCTTCACCAGTACCGACACCTCCTTGGGCAGTAATTTTTAATTCTAAATCATTTTGTGGAACAAGACGTTCTTTATTGACCAAAGCCTTATTTAGTATATCAGATACTTCCTTTATTAAATTTTCTCTATTTTCTTTAAATTGCTGAAGGATTGGTCCCATAAGAAAGCCATCAGTTGCAAAGGCATGACCTCCACAGTTAAGACCTGATTCAATTCTGTATTCTGAAACCCACAAACCTTTTTTTGCAAAAAATTTACCTTGAATCAGAGCAGATCTATAATCGCTAACTTTAATGACAATTTTCTTTTTTATATTACCATTTTTATCTGGATAGAAATCATTAAAATTTTCCATATAGCCGTATAATCGTGGGCTCATTCCAGCGGAAAGAATAACGGAAGAGGCTAAATCACTTTCTGCAAAGCCCCTAAGTGCCGCGTGTGCATCGTTAAATTCTGAAGGTAATTTTTCACCTTTTAGATAATTCACTTTGTCAACTTTTGTCATAATATTGACATCAATACTACCTATTGATAGGTTGTCTTTTATCCAATTCCCAATTTCTTGTAGATTAGGTACTTTGTCAGTAAAATTATTAAACTCTTGTTTAATTGTAGAAGTATCAGGAAGCATATTAAAATACTCCATAAGTTCACTACCTTTTTCTAAGGTGCTATTTTTTAATTCTTCGAATTTATTATCTACAATTTTGTTTATTAAATTTAAATATGATGTAATTCTTTTGGCTCTAAAATCCTCAATTTTATTGGTGATTTCTTGATATGGAATTTCAAATTTTTCCGAATAAACTTTTCGTAGTTTTTCGAGAAGAATATCGTCTACTAAAGAAATGGCAGAATCAATACCATATTGAGCTACTTTTAGGGGTGAATCTATTGTGTACCCAATACCCATAACGGGAATATGAAAGGAATGTGCTTTTTTCATAATTTACTATTTTAATAAATAATACAAATGCAACAATCTGCAGTTATATTAAGTGGACGAAAGTAGTAAAAAGTAAATGATATAAGATGTAAAAAAAGTATAAAATTTTCGGTTGAGCTATTTTCTTAATTGCCGTAATTTTAAATTTCTCTATAAATGCTAGATTTTTTAAAAAATCTAGATAGTAACTTGTCTATCAATTTGCTGGTCTAATGAAATAAATGTCTCTATTCGTGAAACACCTCTGATTGTTTGTATTTTTTGATCTAATATTCTCATGAGGTGTTCATTATTTTTGCAGAGTAATTTAATAAAAATGGTATAATTGCCAGTAGTATAATGACTTTCAATCACTTCTGGGATTTCTTCTAGTTGTTTTATAGTTTGAGTATATTTACTTGAAGCATCTAAAAAAATTCCCACAAAAGCTAAAGTTTTATACCCTAGTATTTTGGGGTTGATAACAAAATTTGAACCTTTAATTAATTTAGAGGCTTCTAATTTTCGCAAACGTTGATGTATGGCAGCGCCTGATATACCTACTTCACGGGCTATACCCAAGATAGAGGATCTTGCATCTTTCATTAAGTGCCTAAGGATAATTTTATCAACACCATCTATTTGTAAGTAGTTTGTTTTCACGTATTTATAATGTTGTTAATTTCTTTTCATTATGAAAAAAACTTGTTAGAATATAAGTTATTGATACAAAAAAGGCCATCTTTTCAGACAGCCTTTTTTTGTTAAATTATATTTATTCATCTTTCATACTAAAAGACTCCATCAGTTTTGTAGTGTATTTGCCTGAAACAAAATCAGGATAATCCATTAATTTTAAATGAAAAGGAATAGTTGTTTTTACTCCTTCGATAGTGAACTCACTTAAAGCTCTTTTCATTTTACAGATAGCATCTTTACGAGTTTCGGCCGTTACGATGAGTTTAGCTATCATTGAGTCATAATGAGGTGGTATACTATAACCTGCGTAAACATGAGTATCAACTCTTACTCCATGCCCTCCAGGCATGTGTAGTGTTTTTATAATACCAGGGTTTGGCCTAAAGTTATTATAAGGATCTTCTGCATTGATACGACATTCAATAGCATGCATTTTAGGGAGATAATTCTTTCCTAAAATAGGTACACCTGCAGCTACTTTTATTTGTTCATGAATTAAATCATAGTTACCAATAATCTGTTCTGTAATAGGATGTTCAACTTGAATACGTGTATTCATTTCCATAAAGTAGAAATTTCTTTTCTTGTCTACTAGAAATTCTACAGTTCCCGCTCCTTCGTAACTTATTGATTCTGCTGCCATGACAGCGGCATCTCCCATTTGTTTACGAAGTGTTTTTGTCATGAAAGGAGAAGGAGCTTCTTCTACAAGCTTTTGATGACGTCTTTGTACAGAACAATCTCTTTCAGATAAATGACAAGCACGACCTTCTGAATCTCCAATTATTTGAATTTCTATATGATGAGGATCTTCAATGAGTTTTTCGAGATACATATCATCATTAGCAAAAGCAGCTTTTGACTCCATACGAGCACCGTCCCATGCGTTTTTTAAATCTTCTTTTTTCCATACTGCACGCATTCCTTTACCACCACCACCTGCTGTAGCTTTTAGCATTACCGGATATCCCATTTCATCTGCTAATCTTTCTACTTCTTCATAAGTAGGAATAATTCCGTCAGAACCTGGTACAGTTGGTACTCCAGCCGCTTTCATCGTAGCTATTGCAGAGGCTTTATCTCCCATTTTGTTAATCATCTCAGGAGAAGCACCAATAAATTTTATACCATTTTCTTCACACAACTTTGAAAATTTAGCATTTTCTGCTAAAAAACCATAACCAGGATGAATAGCATCAGCATTGGTTATTTCAGCTGCAGCGATGATATTTGACATTTTAAGATACGATTCATTACTAGGGGGTGGTCCAATACATACTGCTTCATCAGCATATTTAACATGTAGACTCTCTGCATCAGCAGTTGAATAAACAGCAACTGATTTTACACCAATTTCTTTACATGTACGTATAATTCTTAGCGCAATTTCTCCTCGGTTGGCTATTAATATTTTTTTAAACATAGAAAACAAATTTTAAGTTCAGTCTCGATAGTTATCGGGGGCAGAATTAGCTTTATTGAATTCGAAGTGAATAAATAACTACGATGGATCAACTAAAAACAATGGTTGTCCAAATTCAACAGGGGTAGTATCTTCTACCAATACTTTAACGATTTTACCGCTTACTTCAGCTTCAATTTCGTTAAATAGTTTCATAGCTTCAATAATACAAACTATGCTGTCATCTTGAACTTCATCTCCAACATTGACAAAAGTAGGTTTGTCTGGCGATGGTTTGCGATAGAATGTTCCAATTATAGGTGAAGTGATAACGATGTATTTATCATCATCTTCTTCAGCTTCTGTATTATTTGTCGCCTGAGCAGTATTTGAATTAGTTGCTGCTTCTACCATTGGAAGACTCTGAACAATTTGTTGTGTTGGTAAAGAAGATTGTACTATTGTTTTTTCTTTTGCCGTATTTCGGATATTAATTTTAATATCTTTCATTTCCAACTTCACTTCATTTACACCAGATTTGGCAACAAATCGGATAAGACTTTGAATCTCTTTTAAATTCATAATATTAGTATTTGGTTGGTTATTATTTTGTGTTATATGCCCAAGTTAAGTAAATAGCTCCCCAAGAGAATCCACCACCAAAGGCTGCAAATATTATTTTATCTCCTATTTTAAGTTGTTTTTCGTAGTCATTTAAAAGGAGTGGTAAAGTAGCTGATGTTGTGTTACCGTATTTTTCAATATTTATCATTATTTGACTTTCGTCAAGTTTGATTAGTCTTCCCGTAGCATCAATTATTCGTTTATTAGCTTGATGAGCGGCTAACCAATCAATATTTTCTTTTTTTAATTGATTTCTTTCAAGAATTTTTTCTGTTACTTCTGCCATTTTTGATACGGCATATTTGAATACAGTTCGCCCATCTTGATGTACAAAATGTTGACCATTTTTAATAGTTTCTATAGAAGCTGGTAATTGTGAGCCTCCTGCAGGTACTTGTAAGAACTCTCTACCACTACCATCAGTTTGCAGCACTTCATCTTGCAATCCATAGCCTTGCATATTTGGTTCAAATAAAATGGCTCCTGCACCATCTCCAAAAATAATACAGGTTGCACGATCTGTATAATCAATCATAGAAGAATTCTTATCGGCTCCTATAAGCAAAACCTTTTTGTATTTACCTGATTCGATATATCGCGCAGCAGTTGACATAGCATATAAGAAGCTCGAGCAAGCTGATATTAAATCAAAAGTAAAAGCATTTGTTGCGCCAATTTCGGTAGCTGTATATGCTGCCGTTGATGCAGCTTGCATATCGGGTGTTGCAGTTGCTACTATGACTAATTCGATTTCTTTAGGATTAATGTTCGATTTTTCAAACAAATCTTTAGCAGCTCTAATTGCCATAAATGAACTTCCTCTTCCTTTCCCTTTTAAAATCCTACGTTCTTTGATTCCAGTTCGTGACAAAATCCATTCGTCATTAGTATCTACCATAGTTTCTAACTCGGCATTGGTTAGTATATAATCTGGAAGGTACTTACCTACAGCAGTAATGGCAGCAGAAATTTGAGTCATTCTATAGTTGAATTAAATGTCTTTTCAGTAATAATTACTGTGTAAAGAGATGACAAATGTAAAGTAAAATTTTGATAAAAAATGGGCTTTTTAGTCAAAATTAGCCCATTTTGATGTGTTTTTAAACAAAAAAACCCTCAAAAATGAGAGTTTTTGGATATTTTATGTTGTAAAGATTATTCTACTTCTGTAGCATCAATCAATATTTGACCTCTGTAATACAATTTGCCTTCATGCCAATGGGCACGATGATATAAATGTGCTTCACCTGTTGTTGAATCAGTAGCTATTTGAGGTGTACTGGCTTTGTAATGAGTTCTTCTTTTATCTCTTCTTTGCTTTGATATTTTTCTCTTAGGATGTGCCATTTTAGGATTTCTTTGATGTTAATAATTCGTTTAATTTATCCCACCTGGGGTCAGTTGTTTTTTGTTCACTAATTTCTAATTCTTTGAGTTTTTCTAATACGTTTGATTTTAATGTACCGTCCTTAATTCCTGGATGGATTCTTTTAATTGGTAAAGCCAATACAATTGTTTCATATATGTACTGAGATATATTTAATTGATATTCAGCATGAGGTAAAATAAGAACCTCTTCATTATCATCATCAAACAGCTCACCAAATTTTACAATAAGGTTTAGTGAATTACTAATCTTTTCTTCAAATACTACATTTGTAATATCACAGTTCAAAACTGCTGAACCATCTATTCTAAAATGAAGTTCAATAAGCGTATTCTTTTTTATTAACAATAAATCTACATCACAATTAATAGATTTAAAATCATCGTATTTAAAAACATCAAAGAACTTGTTGTCAATATGATAGGAGAAGGAATGATTTCCCAATTTTAATCCCACAAACTGGATGGTATATTTTTGTAAAGTATCCATCTACCTAGAGCATTTTGAGCCTGCAAATTTAGCAAAATATCCTTAAAATAAAACTTTCTACCTAAAAATAAATAATTTAGTAGATATTTTTATATGTGACACATGTTTTTTATTGGATTTTTTTAATTGTATATTAATCAAAACACACAAATTTCAAATGTTTGTAAAATTGATTAATTTAATGCAGTTTGTTTTAGATTAATATTTTCTTTTCTCGTTTTATAGATTGAAATGGCTGTAAAAACAGCTTCTTTAAAAGATGAAGCGTCTGCTTCTCCTTTTCCAGCCAAGTCAAAGGCTGTGCCGTGGTCAGGTGAAGTACGTATCTTGTTTAAACCAGCTGTATAATTTACTCCTTTGCCAAATGCCAATGTTTTAAAAGGAGTTAAACCTTGGTCGTGATATGTCGCTAAAATTGCGTCAAAGTTTTTATAATTACCACTTCCGAAAAAACTATCAGCAGGGTAAGGTCCATAGACTAATTTGCCTTCTTTTTGAATAGCTTCTAAGGTCGGAATAATAATATTTGTATCCTCATCACCAATAACCCCGTTATCTCCAGCATGTGGGTTTATACTTAATACAGCTATTTTTGGTTTAGTTATACTGAAATCCTGTTGTAAAGTTTTGTGTAAAACATTCACCTTTTTATAAATTAGTTCAGGTGTAATTACTTGTGTAACCTTATCAATTGGGATATGTCCGGTTAACAGGGCTACCTTAATTTCATCGGTCATCAATATCATTAATGCTTTTCCTTCAATTTTGCTTTCTAGATATTCTGTATGACCTGGAAATCTAAAATCATCTGATTGTATGGTGTTTTTATTAATAGGAGCTGTTACTAAAACGTCAATAGTTCCATTATTTAGATCTTTTACTGCTTCATTGAGCGATAATAAAGCATATTTGCCACCACTTTTTGTAGCTTTTCCAAACTCAATAGGTATTTCTTCATTCCAAACATTAATTAAATTAACCTTATTAGGAATAATATTGTTTATTGAATGAATTCTCTGAATGGGAGTAGTGATATTTAGTTTATTTTTATGTGTAGAAATTGTTTTGTTTGAAGCATAAATAACAGGGGTGCAAAAATCCAACGTTCGTTTATCCGTAAAGGTTTTAAGTATAACTTCTATACCTATGCCATTTATGTCACCTGAGCTAATTCCGACGATTGTTTTAGTAAATTTATTCATAAAAAACTATATTAATATCTATGTCAAAAATACATCAATTTTAAAGAATAATACTCTAAAAAAATAAAATGATTTATTGAAAAAAGGAGTTATTTTTTTTTAATGATGCCATAAGCTATGGCAATCATACTTAAAACAAGAATACCACCATCAATAGGTAAACCAGGAGGACCTGGTGGTGGATTTGGAGTAGGAGGTGTAATATCTTTAGCGTAACTTGAAATTACTGACAACGATAACAGTAATAACAGAAAATATTTATTTTTAAGGAAGGTAGTCATTGTTGTTTTTCTAATCAATAAGCGACAAATATACAAAAATATATAAAGTGGTTATTACCTAATAATTTGGTTCTTTTTCAATTTATAGTACTAATTTTTTTGTGGACCCAGAAGGGCTCGAACCTTCGACCCCCTGATTATGAGTCAGGTGCTCTAACCAGCTGAGCTATGGGTCCTTTTTGGAAAGGCAAAATTACATTTTTATTTTGAATATATACAAACTGTTTGTTACTTTTTTATAGTCGATAGAATATGTCTTTGCAAGTGAAATTATATAAGTCTGATAAATTTTTTAAACAAAAGTGAATTTAATGTAACCAGTTTTTTAAAATTTCTTTTCCATATGGTGTCATTATTGATTCTGGATGGTATTGTACAGCTCTTAAGTCATATTTTTTATGTTTTAAAGACATAATTATTCCATCTTGTGATATTGCTGTTTGAATCAATTTATCTGTAAGATTTGTTGTATGCCAAGAATGATATAGACCAACTTGAAAATTCTCAGGAATATTCCGATAAATAATATCATTTTTAAAGTGTGAGATACGACAAGTTACACCGTGTTTAACAGTAGATAAAGCTTCTAAATTCCCTCCAAACATTTCAGTAATAGCTTGTTGTCCTAAACAAATTCCTAAAATTGATTTTGAAGAAGCATATTGTTTAATAAAGAGATTTAGTTGTCCCGATTCTTTGGGTAAACCAGAGCCTGGAGAGATGATTATTTTTTGAAATTTATCAACTATTTGACTTTCTATTTTATCATTTCGAATTACAGTAACTTCACAATCTAGTGCTTCAAGATAATGGACTAAATTATAGGTGAACGAATCATAATTATCAATTATTAAAACAGAGCACATATTTCTGAAAAAGTATAGAGTTTAATGGTATCTAAGTGGTTTGTTTGAATTATTAAAACTATTCAAACCACTGTTTCCAAGGGATCCTACCTAAGATTAACAGCAATGCGATACCATAATAAATAGTAAGTGTTTTAAATTTTGCACCTGCTTTTTCTTTCTTTTTATGTTTTGAGAATCCTATAGTTATCAGGATAATCGCTAAAATCATTAAAAGAGGATGTTCTACTGTTAATAGGCGTGTTAAGCTATCTTTCATAGCTGCTCCCATACCAATTTCTTTCATATGTTTATAAGAAGGGGACATAAAATACCAAGCTAAACCTATTAGAAATTGAATATGTGATACGATTAATGCAAATAGAGCGATACGTAAATCTTTAGTGTAAAAATTATTTTTGCTAAAAAGGTTCAGTAAAGAGTTTAAAACGGTTGTCAATATTATAGCAAGTGTTATGTATGCCCAATACGAGTGTAGTTGTAGAATCATTTTTTAGAAGATTAATGAGTTAATTTCGACTATAAAAATATATAATTTTTTTTAGTTATTGTGATAAAATCTCTAAAACAAATATTTTTACTTAAAATGTTTAAGTTTTAAAATTTTGTTATACATGTTAAGTAACAATAAAAAAGAGACTATCTATAAAGGCAGTCTCTTTTTTATTTGGTAATTAGAATTCTATTCTACAATAATTCGTTTTACTTTACTCATACTTTCATTACCCAATCTAACAATATATACACCTGGAGTAGTATAAGACATGTTAAGGGGATAGGTATATGATCCATTTTGTTTCTTTAAAGCATGATACACAATTTCTTGACCAAGTATATTGTAAACTTGGAAAACGAGATTTTCTGTATATACTTCACTAGTTAGAGAAACTTCAAAATGGTTATCTCCCAAAGTTTTAATAATTAAATCGCTAGAATCAATAAAATTATCATAAACACCAGCAGAGGTTGTCCCACAGATTTCGAGCCCCCAAGAGTTTAATATTCCGCCATATAGGTCTGAATCATCCGTAATTTCTAAGGTCCAAGTACCTAGACCATAAAGTCCGTTAAAGTCGGCTAAACTTCCCTCAGGCTTAAAACTACCTGTAAAAGGAGCTGTACCTGTTGTAATTGGATTTGTAGCATTATCATCAAATAATGTATCGATATAATCATGACCATTGCCACCATTATCTGTAGTCAATTCTACTCGAGTTCCATCAGGACTTATCAAGAAAATATCTAAATCGCTAACACGGTTGTGATTGAGATCTATTATTACATTAACATCATTAATAATATGATCTTGTGTAATATTAATAAAAGAATTAATAACGTAATCCGCATCAGGTCCTATCGGTTGGTTTGTGTTGATAGATTTCTCATAACATGTAGAGTTTTCTATTAAGACGCTTAATTCATTATTTAACTCATTAACATCGTCTACTAAATCAGTTGTTACTGATAAATTATAACCTTGATAAGCAGAAAAATCTCCTTGAGTTACAAAAGAAAAATTTAAACTTGTACCACCAGTCAGAGGTCCAGCAACCTGTTCCGTTATTGGTGATTGATTGTGTAAGGTATAAGAAATATCAAAATTAGATTGTTCATCCATTCCGAAATTTTCAACTGTAACAGTGATAGTTTCCATATCCATATTACTTCCTGAAACAGGGGAAATAAAAGCAGTAACCCCAATATCATTATGAGCTATGTGCGTAACTACTTGGGTTACACTATCATTTGTAGTATCTTCATCACTAGGAAGTGTTGTTTTTACAATTATTGAATAGTTATGTCCTTCTGTAGAGAGGTCAGCAGTTGTGTTAAAAGAAAATTGAGCAGATTCAGCAGAAGGGATTGTTCCTGTAAAAGTTTCTGTAACAAAACCTCCTCCATCAATTTGGTAAGACACGTCAAAATTTGATTGAACAGCTTCACCATAATTAAAAATAGTAACTGTAACTATTTCAGAATTTGTTAAGGTTCCCGTAACAGGTGAATCAATACTTACAGCACCAAGATCATCGGAGAAATTCGGTGCAATTCTGAAAGCACCAATGACACCTTTTCTGCCACTTTTATAATATTCAGTAATAAACCAGAAAGTTTTATCATCAGATGGATCTATATCAATTTTAGGGTAATCTCCATAGCGTGTTCCAGGAATATTTCCTGTTCCGTTAGCGATTACTTCTTCAGAAATTGTCATAGTATTTAAAGGATCAGCAGCAAATCTTCCTGTGTAATATGAACTCACTCTAAAATCTGTTGGATTAGGTGTTGTTGGTCCTGCCATTGACGTATATCCCATTCCAATATTACCATGAATGTCCATTATCATACTAGCATTCCAAGCATGTTTACCATTTGGAGCAGTATGTGTTCCTTCTTGATATAATGTCCAAGGCATATTATCTGCCGTTTGACGGTATTCGAACCAACGAATACCTGCTAATTTACCTGAACTAGCATCTGTATCTATTGTTATATTGAAAACTGCAGAGTTATAAGTTGCAAACTTTCTAAATTGTGCTTGATTCATTACAATTGCTTGTAAAGCATCAAGAGCTCCACCACCGTTTGGTTGTGGGAGGTTAGAAAAACTACCTCCATCAAAAACAGATATAAAAGGGGTTGCAGGAATTTCTGTCGGTGCAGAAATAGTAGAATTTGCAGGAGTTACCCAATCTACGTCTATCGTCCAATGTTTAATATGATCTGTAGCAACACCTCCATAAGAATCATCTTGTAAAAATAAGACTGTTGCGCCGCCAGTAGCAGGCATGTTGCCGTCAGAAACATTAAGAACTTGAGGACTAAAAAAAGCAACACCAGGATTTGGAATCACAAGACCGGGTAAATTAAAACTTATTATTTGAGCGGCAGGATTTCCTACTAACATTTCATCTCTTTCTAAAGCCCATATTTTATTTGAAGAACTAGTTTGATCAGTTATATAATATCCATCGCTCCAGATCGATAGTTTTTGATAATCGTTTATCTGTGAAATAGTATAGGTGTACCATCCATTGTTTATTGGATCAGGACCATCTGAAACGGCTATTTGTGCGCCACTACCTAAGAAAGTTAGAACCCATCTGTCGGATGCATTATCATAAGAAACGGTTAGATCACAACAACCTCCATTGGGAAAAATAGTTGGATTAGGAGAGATTTGTCCCGTAAGAGGATTTCCTGCTTTATCATAAATGATAAAACCAGTATTGAATACTACAAAAACATGATTAGGACCAATAGCAAGAGATGGATCAGTTGGCATACTGCTTGATGAATAGGCATCAAAAACAAGGCTAGGAGATTTACCAGCAATTTTTTGATTTAAAGGATGCGGATTTTTTACAAAAAAGTCATTTTCTTTTTGAGGATCCTTTCCAGGAACTACAATACCTCTGGAAGACCTGCCGTCTTTCATTTCTACATTCTTGGTTCTTGATGGTAAGAGGTTTTGTTGCGAGGAAATAGAAGGGACATGTATCATAGAAGTGACGTTCCCAGTATAAATTGCTTTTGCCCCTTGATTATCTTGGGCATACATATTAAATGCAAAAGAAAAAAGTAAGAGTAGTAAAATAGTTTTAATAAATTTCATAAAATAAAAGTTTAATTAGTAAAATAGTTTGTGTTATAAATCAACAATTTAAATATAAACTCCCTTGATATTTTTTATGTTAATTTCAGTAGATATAAAAGACTATGAGAGTAAAATTGTAATAATTATTTTTAAATAGTTGTAATTTAATTTGCCAAAACAAGAAACAAAAGTAGCATAATATAATTAAAGATAAAATAATAATGTAACAAAAAACACACACTATTAAAAAGCTTGTGAATTTGGAAAGATAAAAATTAATTATTTTAAATATATTTGCTTTAAATAAATCAAAATATAATTATAATGAGATACTTAGGAGTTTTATTATTATTTACCGTTTTTTTATCTATAAGTGCTTGTTGCTCAAAAAAAAATAAAACCATAGAGGTATCGAAAGATGAAGTAATAACTGAAAATGAAATGATAGAAGCAGGGTATAAAAAAGCTACGATTGTCTATTTTGCACAAAAAGAAGCACCTTGTGATTACTTAATACAAGTTGATGATAATACTAATTTATTTGAGCCACAAAAGGAGCTAGAAAATGACTTTAAAGAGAATAATAAACCTATATGGATAAAATATCAATTCCAAAGACGAATGAGTAGGTGTGAATCGGCACAACCAATAGGGATAATAAGTATAGAAAAAAGAGTAGAATAATTACTTCTAAACTTGGTTTTATTTTCCAAACATTTTTTTAAGGAGACTTTTTTTCTTTACGGGCTTTTTATTAGTTCTATCTGAAATTTCATTATTAGTAAGCTTAGAAATATCATAGTTAGAATTGTAATTTGTATTTTTTGATTGAAAATTACGATTTTCATCTTGTAGACTAGTTATTTGAGAATAGTCTTGTTGTGGTCGTTGCTGGAATGGTTTATCAAACTCAGGATGATTTATACTTAATTCTTCGATAAATTGATTATAACTAAGATTACGCTCTTCTAAAAATCCAATTAAGTAGCGTTTTGATACTTCATTATTATCACTTTTTGATTCTATTTTTGAAAGAATTTTATAAAGAGAACTGATTTTATGAACAGCATAAGAAGGTGCTGTAATACTTTGGCTATAATGAGCTATTATTTCACCATTATCATCAACTTTTGTTTCAAAGTCAGACATTAACCAAAAATAGCGCCCATCTTTTGCTAATACTTTGTTGATTAATCGTATAGATTCCTTTTTCTCCAAACGTTCTTTTAGAACATCGTAGATTACATTTGGCATATCAGGATGACGCAATATATCCATTGATTCACCAATAATTTCAAATTCCTCATAACCACTCAATTCACTGAATGCAAAATTGACATATTCAATGATACCATCAACATTGATTTTACACATTAAAGTTGTTGAAGGATTTACACTTATTTCTCTATCAATAGGAGCTTGATTGGGGTTATTTTTCATGTCAGTTAATTTTGGGGTTAAAGTTATGACATGCTAAGTTATAAACATTTTAGTAACAATCAAGTGTTTTTTTAAAAGATTTTAAATACTTTTTTTAATTCATTTCCAAATTCATCTACTACCGTAACTGTGTGTTTTCCTGTTTTAGGAAAAATTGAGACTTCATGGATGGTTTGTGTAGTTGTTATGTATTTTGTATCTAAATACCAAAAAATTTTAGTTTCGGGTTGCGTATGTTTTAACTTAATAATAAATGAATTTTTTATCTCTTTAAAATCATTAGGTAAAAAAATTTCTTCATCAGAAAGTGAATTAACAAATTCCATTGGTATTTTTGAGAGGGATAAACAGTCTATACGATGAGGAGGTAAAGGTTTGTAAAAAGGATTGTGATTTTGGTAATAATAGGCTTGACTAGGAGGTAATACAAACCAACTTTTATGTTTCATATTTGCTAAAGATTCACAAGAGCTATTTACTTGATATGATTCCGTTTGATCTAAATGAATCCATTGATGATTGGGACATACTCTTGTTTTAAGTCCTGATCTTGGAATCCAAATGGTATCAATTTCTGTACAAATTGTAGAACTACGATAGCCACTATGTTTACACGTCTCAATTCTTTCTAACTCGTCATAAGGAGCCGAAAACCATTCTGAATTTGGTAGTATATCAAAAGCATCAAATAGTATTGGAGCTGCTACATTAATCCCTGTTAACCCAGGTCTTCCTTCACCATCAGCATTTCCTACCCAAACCCCAACTACGTAGTTAGTATTTATACCAATTGCCCAAGCATCACGAAAACCAAAACTAGTACCTGTTTTCCAAGCTATAGATTTTGCATCATTGTAAAATTCCCAATTTTCTTCTCCTTCGGGTCTATTAACTTCACGTAGAGTATTAAAGGTAGTATAAATTGCTCCTGCATCATATAAAGGATATTCATTTGTAATTTCCCCAAAGTCTTCAATTTCATTTTTTAGAAAAGATAAGTTAGCTAACTCTTTTGTATAGTATTTTCCTTGCGTGGTGTCATAATGTAACAGTGTACTTGCAAGACTAGAATACGCTCTTGTTAAATCCCATAGATTACTTTCTGCTCCTCCTAAAATTAAAGATAAGCCATAATGGTCAGCTCCTTTAGAAATATTGTGTAATTGTAAAGTTTCTAAATCATGATAAAACCGCTCTATACCGTAAGATTGTAACATACGTACTGCTGGAATATTAAGTGATCTTGTTAAGGCTTTAGATGCTGGGACAGCTCCGTAATATTTTAAGTTAAAATTTTTGGGTTTGTATCCCGCAATTTGTGTGGGGATATCAGCTATTAGAGTGTTGGGCAATATTTCACCAGCATTTAACATTGATGTAAATAAAAATGGTTTTAGAATACTACCCGTACTTCGAGCTTTATTGATTATATCTACATCTTTTTGATGTTCCTTGTCAGTAGGTGAATTCCCTATATAGGCTTCAATCTTTCGTGTTCTAATATCTATAATTAATACAGCTATATTATAAATATGGTTTTGTTTTAATTCTCTATAATGTTGTTCAATAATACTATTTAATTGTTCTTGTAATCTTAAATGGATGCTTGTTTGAATACGTTGACCGACATATTTTGTTTTAATTTTTTCTAATAAATGGGGTGCTATTCGTGGCAATGAAAATGTTTTTTCAGGTAGTGTTTCTTTGGTCGCTAAATGATAGGTGAGAGAGTCTATAATTGATTTTTCAAATAATTTTTTTAATAATCTATCTCGTTTAGAAAGAAGTTTTAATCGATTTTTATTAATACTTATAAGTCCTGGCGCATTGGGTAAAACTGCTAAGGTGGCATTTTCTGCCCAAGATAAATTTTCAGGATATTGACCAAAATACCGCCAAGCAGCAGCATTTAAGCCTACTACATTACCACCAAACGGAGCATGCGAGCTGTATAAAGATAGAATTTTATCTTTTGGATAACGAAATTCTAATCTTGTTGCTAACGATAGTTCAATAAGTTTTTCGTAGTAAGTCCGAGATTTGTTTTTACGTGATAAACGAATTACTTGTTGTGTTAAAGTACTCCCACCTCTTATAACTTTCCCAGCTTTTCTGTTTTCATTAAAAGCTTTTACTATAGATACTGGATTAAACCCCCAATGTTTAAAGAAATATGCATCTTCATATTGTGTGATACAATGTGTAAATTTTATAGGAACGCTATCTATTTCAGGAAAACGCCACTGCATGTCTGTTGCGATTTTAGCACCCAATAATTCACCTTCGCGACTATCAATAACTGTGGAAGTAGGGTCATTGAAAAGTTGTTTGGGTAATGAGAAATAATAAACTACCAATACTAGTATAAGGATTGTTAATTTTATTCTATGTTTATTAAAGTGATTTTTCATGTAACTTTAGGATTACACAAAGTTACAAACTAAGATTTGGAAATCTTTAAAAAACTAAACAACAAAATTATAAAATGGTGATTTTGTATCAATAGAATAGATAGTGTTTTTACAGCCAACCTTTAACCAGCTTGTAAATATCATTCCCGTTTGCCAATAAGAGTAATCCCATAAGCAATACGAAGCCAACTATTTGGGCATATTCTAAAAACTTATCACTTGGTTTGCGACCTGTTAACATTTCAAATATAACAAACAAAGCATGACCTCCGTCTAGTGCGGGTATTGGTAATAGATTCATAAAACCTAACATAATAGATAGTAAGGCAGTAATACTCCAGAATGTAGGCCAACTCCAAGTAGCAGGAAAAATATTTCCGATGGCAATAAAACCACCTATTTCACCAGCTCCTTTTTTCGTAAAAACGTATTTAAATTGGGAAATAAAATCTTTAAGAGTCGTTAATCCTAGATGATTTCCTCGTTTAATACTTTCAATAAAAGTATAATCTTTATGTTTGATAGTTATTGCATCTCTTAATGAACTAGTTGAAACACCAATTTGAAATGCTTTTTCTTTTTTAATATATTCTGGAATTATTTGTGTACTTATTGTGTCGTTTTTTCGCAACAAAACAATTTTTACAGATGTGGAATCAATACCTTTTGTAAAATCATTCCAATAAGTAATTGGTCTATTATTAAGCTTAATAATTTTATCATTTTTTAACAAACCAGCAATGTCAGCGGGTGTATTTGGAACAACAGTATCAATAATAGCTAAATGACGTTCTCTAAATGGATGCAAAATCCCTTCTTCCCACATAATACTACCTATATTATCTGGTAATGTGATTGTTTCTACAGTTTTATCTTCATGAGTAACTTGAATATTTTCTATATTTCTAAGAAACAGTAATTTATTTACATCAGTTACATCAAAAGGTTCTTCACCGTTAATATGTGTAATTTTATCACCATTTCTAAATCCATATTCTTTAAAAGTATCATTAACAGAAAATCCATATTTAACATCTTCAGGTTTTACATAATCCTCACCCCAAACATTAACAATCATGATGTATATTAGTATTCCTAAGATAAAGTTTACTGTTACACCACCTAACATAATAATTAAACGTTGCCATGCTGGTTTTGAACGAAATTCATAAGGTTTTGGTGGAAGTTTCATTTGCTCTTTATCCATACTTTCATCTATCATCCCAGAAATTTTAACATAACCACCTAAAGGTAACCAACCTATACCATATTCTGTATCTCCTTTTTTGAAGGAAAATAATTTTTTACCCCATGCATCAAAAAATAAGTAAAATTTTTCTACACGAGTTTTAAAAATTCGAGCAGCAATATAATGTCCAAATTCATGCAGAACAATCAACAATGATAAGCTTAATAAAAACTGAGCGATTTTTATAAATATTTCCATGTGTAATAATCAATTTAAGGCGACAAATGTACACTTTTGAATTTAGATTACAGAATATGTATTTTAGAATTATATAGAAAGCAATTGAGACACGATAATTCATGTTTCAACAACTGTCTCACTATATTAAAAAAAGGGTTTATTCCTTGATTAATTTTTGATAGAATACTCCTTTATCAGTTGCAATATGAAGTATTATTACGCCGCTTCGAATACTACTTACGTCGAGTATAGATTTTGAGTTGTTTTGTTCCAATATTATTTGTCCTAGTGTGTTATAAATACTTGTTCTTAGAATTGAAACAGCATTTGTTGTTTGGATACTTATTTGGTCTTGAACAGGATTAGTTATTAGGAGGATTCCTTCTATCACAGCTTCTGTATTTGCCAAGTTTGGGTTATAACTTACAGTATTGTATTTGCTAACTAATTGTTTATCTGGATCAAATTGAACACTATTTATTGTAAAACCAATATTTTCTATAAATATTTCTCCATTCGATGTGTTTTCTAATCTAATCCATTGTTCTTCCCCACCTGTTCCTATAACTTTTATTGGAATAGGCATTTCGAAATAGGATACAGAACCATGTGATTGGGTTTGGTTGACGAATAAATACATATCATTGCCGTCTTGATTCCATTGTATTTGATAAGATGGATAGCCTTCCCCGGTAAACCAATCCGCAAAATATTCATTTAAATCAATACTACTTTGGTTTTCTAGATGATTTTGAAGGTCAATAGTTTTAGCATAACCAAAAGCTAAATTAGGATCGACAAGGTAATTTTTTATAGACTGAAAGAAATCATCATCACCTAATTTATAACGTAGCATATGTAAAACCATAGAACCTTTGTTATAACTCAATCTACCATTAAAAATACGACTTATAGAAGTAGTATCTGAGCAAAATACAGAACCATCGGTTTCAGATGTAATACTAGAAACCCTGTCATTTCTCCAATCTCTATAGGCATTTTCTCCATATAAATTTTCCCATGTTAATCCTGTTAAAAAAGTTGCAAAACCTTCATTCAACCATATATCTTCCCATGATCCACATGTAATTTTATCTCCAAACCATTGGTGTGCTAATTCATGAGCGATTAGACCTTCACCAAAACTTCCCATAAAAGACATAGTAGCATGCTCCATACCACCACCAAATCCACATTGTGCATGACCATATTTTTCATCAGCGTAGGGATACATTTCAAATAAATCCCCATAAATTTCCATAATATCTACTGTTATTGGAGTATTGGCCTGGGCATAACTTAGATTTTCAGGATATACATAGTTAGTTATCGGAAACTCTTCACTTGTCCCTTCATACGCTAAGTCATCATAAACAGAGTAATTAGTGACAGCAATAGCAATTAAATAAGCAGGGATGGGATGTTTATGCTTCCAGTGAGTCGTTTTGGAAGTACCATTTATAGTTTCTGATAATAATAAACCATTTGATGCAACTTTATACTCATGTAATCCATTAAAGAATTGTGGATTCGTAACAAATACATCAATTGAATCAATTTTATCGATTAAGTCTTGTTTACATGGCCACCAGCCCATCGCGGCATATGGTTCAGACAAAGTCCAAAGTATGGGAATTCCATTGTGAGTACTTTGTTCAAAAGAGCCAAAGCCAGTACTTATGGGATTACCATTATAAGTTATTGTTAAGGAATCTAAAACACCAATATCTTGCATTACAGGAAGTGTAATAACAACTTCGTCATTTGCATGAGTATAACTTAGAGTGGTACCATTTTGCTGTACTTGAGTCACATCCATATTATCTGCTAATTCAAAAGTAATTGTATTCATTGGTTCTATAGCTTCCCAATAACTGGTCACATTCCCACTAATAGCCGGCGGATTAGAACCTGGGTTAACATTCCATTCAAATCGATGATATTTAATGTCATAATTAGTAGTATTAGGATTTTTTTTGAAACTCATCCTTTGTTTTGCGGCTCTTCGTTCTGACTTTATAAGACTTTCTAAATTATATTTTTGCGCTGAAATAGGGATAATAAAAAAGATAATTAATAAGGCGAATACGTATTTCATAATAATATCTTTAGTTATAAAGTTTTAGTTTACAGATAAATTTTGACTAGTACAAAAGAATAAATTTAAAAAATGACATATTTTGAAGTAACTTTGCACTAAGATTCCAAAAATACAAAAAAATGAGTAAGCAAAAAGTAACAACATCCATTAGAGTTCTAATTATTTTATTAATACTGATGATGGGAATGGTATTTTTTTTGTACAAAATTCTTTTCCCTCAAAGAACTTTACCTATATATAATCCGTATGATATTCATCCAGATTTGGTAGATGAATCATTACAAAACAAACACAAAGATCATACAATAGCTGATTTTACTTTACTAAACCAGAATGGAGAAACAATAACTTATGAAAATTATAAAAATAAGATTTATATAGCTGATTTTTTCTTTACTAGATGCCAGACTATCTGTATTCCAATGACAACAAATATGGCTACAATACAAGATGTCTTTATTAATGACGATAAAATAATGTTCTTATCACATTCTGTGACACCAATAATGGATAGTATTCCTGTTTTAAGAGATTATGCAGATGATAAAGGTGTAATTGATGGTAAATGGAATTTAGCAACAGGATCTAAAAAGCATATCTACGAATTAGCTCGAAAATCTTACTTTGCAGTTTTAGATGAGGGGGATGGTGATCTACAAGACTTTATTCATACAGAAAGGTTTATTCTAATTGATAAAAAACGACAGATTCGTGGTTTTTACGACGGAACAGATTCTGAGGATATGGAGCGTTTGGTTAATGATATAAAATTGCTAAAGAAAGAGTAAAAGTTGGTTTTAGATTATTATTGTTTATAAAGACTAAAAATGTTATATATTTGCTCGTTATTTAAAACCATTCTAAATAGATGAATGATAGTATTGCCCAACTAGAGATTGGAGAAAAAGGTATTATATGTGATATTGCAATAGATAAAATACCTTTAAAATTATTAGAGATGGGTTGTTTACCAGGTAAAGAAGTTGAGTTACTACAAAAAGCACCTCTACAAGATCCGTTATATATTCGTGTAAATGGCAGTTATTTGGCGATACGAGTAGAAACAGCTTTACAGATAGCCATAGAAAAGATTTAATTAATGGTTTCTAAACAGCATATAAAAATTGCGCTTGTTGGTAACCCCAATACTGGAAAAACCTCATTATTTAATCAATTAACAGGTTTAAATCAAAAAGTAGGAAACTATCCTGGTATTACGGTTGATAAAAAACAAGGTATTTGTCATTTATCTAAAGAATTAGATGCTACAATTATTGATTTGCCTGGGACTTATAGTATCAACCCTACTTCCGTTGATGAAAACATTGTTTATGAAACTTTAGTTAATAATCAAAATCCTGATTTCCCTGATGTGGTAGTGGTGGTTGCAGAAGTTGAAAATCTAAAACGAAATCTTTTTTTATTTACTCAAATTAAAGATTTAGAAATACCAACTGTTCTTGTTATAAACATGGCAGATCAGATGCTACGTAAAGGTATTAAAATTGATATTTCGGTTTTAGAATCCGAATTAAATAGCAAGGTAGTTTTATTGAGTGCTCGTAAAAAAACAGGAATAGGTAGCTTAAAAAATGTTTTGAAGGAATATCAAAATTTAAATACAAAAACTGTAGCTGATGTTTCTGAACGCATACATGGACATTTTTTTGAACGTATAAGTAAATCATTACCCCAATTTTCAACATATAAATCTTGGTTATTAATTACACAAGAGAGAGACTGTAATTTTATTTCAATTCAGGAACAAGAAAAGATAAATATTTTTAAATCGAAAAGAGATAAAATTAAAAAATTTCAACATAAAGAGGCTATTTACCGATATCAGGTTATTAACGAAATTTTAAAGAAAACATATTTTGTCAATAGAGAAGAAGGTACTGATTTACGGGGTAAATTAGATCACATTTTGACACACAAAATATTTGGTTATGTAATTTTTGCGATGATATTAATCGTGATTTTTCAATCAATTTTTGCTTGGGCAAATATACCAATGGAATGGATTGATGGTGCATTTGCACAGTTAGCGTCTTTTGCTAAAGCACAATTACCTAGTGGTAAATTTACAGATTTAATCGCAGAAGGTGTAATCCCAGGAATAGGAGGTATCGTTATCTTCGTGCCACAAATAGCTGTCTTATTCATGTTTGTAGCTATTTTAGAGGAAACGGGTTATATGAGTAGAGTGGTGTTTTTAATGGATAAAATAATGCGCCGTTATGGAATGAGTGGCAAGAGTATTATTCCATTAGTTTCAGGAACAGCTTGTGCTATACCAGCAATTATGTCATCACGTAATATTGAAAGTTGGCGTGAGCGATTAATTACTATTTTAGTTGTGCCGTTTACTACTTGTTCTGCAAGAATACCCGTGTATGCTATTATAATAGCATTAATTATTCCAGACAAACACTATTTTGGAATTTTTAATTTACAAGGTCTTACATTATTAGCACTATATTTTTTGGGTTTTGTAGCAGCTATTTCATCTGCTTATTTGTTGCATAAAGTGCTGAAAATTAAAAATAGAAGTTTTTTTGTTATAGAGCTACCAAACTATAAAATACCATCAATAAGAAATATAAGTATCACAGTTATAGAAAGAACAAAAGCTTTTGTATTTGGAGCTGGAAAAATAATTTTAGCTATATCAATTGTCCTTTGGTTTCTAGCATCTTATGGAGGTAAAGAATTTAAAAATGCTACCAAAATTGTACAGGATAAAAACTCCTCAAGAGATTTTTCAGATACTGATTTACAACAAGAAATAGCGACTTATAGATTAGAACATTCATATATCGGAATGTTGGGTAAAACAATTGAACCAGCGATTGAACCATTAGGTTATGACTGGAAAATTGGTATTGCATTAATTAGTTCTTTTGCTGCTCGTGAAGTATTTGTAGGAACTTTAGCAACTATTTATAGTGTTGCAGATAAAGGAGAAAATACGTTAACAATCAAAGAAAGAATGCGTAACGAAGTAAATCCAATAACAGGAGGAAAACGTTTTACTTTTGCTTCTGGTTTGTCTTTGTTATTGTTTTATGCTTTTGCCATGCAATGTATGGGAACACTGGCTATTGTTAAAAGAGAGACCAATTCATGGAAATGGCCAATATTACAGCTTTTTGGGATGACAGGCTTGGCGTATATAGCTGGAATGATAGCTTACCAATTTTTTAAGTAAATGCAAGAAGTATTCGTCTATATCGCTCTATTTTTAGCCATTATTTTTTTGGTGCGAACTTTCATTTTTCCTCCAAAGAAAAAAGGAGGTTGTGGTACTGATTGTGATTGTTAAAAGTAGCAATTAAGGAATAATATTGTTAGGGTAGGTAACAGATGTCAAGAATAATCCTTTAGCAGGAACTGATAGTCCTGCTTCACTGCGGTTTTGATTTAAAATTATTCTCTCAAAATCATCAACAGTTAATTTTCCTTCTCCAACTTCTAATAACGTACCAACAATAGCACGAACCATATTACGTAAAAAACGGTTTGCAGTTATATAAAATACCAATTGATTTTCTGTTTGCACCCATATTGCTTCTGTAATTTCACAATCATAAGTTTTTACATCTGTTTTAGATTTAGAAAAAGCTTTAAAATTAGTATGTTGTAATAATGCATTGGCTGCCTTATTCATTTTGACTACATCAAACTTTCTATTGGGTATTTGCCAAGTAGTTTCTAATAAAAAAGGATTATTAGCTAGATGAATATGATATTCATAGCTTCTTGACAAAGCATCAAAACGAGCATGAGAATAATCAGGCACTAAAAAAATTCTATTAATTACTATGCTATTTGGTATGATTGCATTGAGTTTATATGCCAGTTCTTTTTTATCAATTGTGATAATAGTATCAAAATGAGCAAAGATTTGATGTGCATGTACACCAGTATCTGTGCGCCCAGCCCCAATAATATCAATTTTTTTGCCCAATAAAGTAGTCAATCCTATTTGGATTGTTTCTTGAACACTATTGGCATTTGGTTGTATTTGCCAACCGTGAAAATTAGTACCTTTGTATGCTAGTTCTATAAAATAACGCATAATAAATTGCTTAATGCTAAATGCCTTCCGCTTTGCACCAAAAGCGTGTAGCTTGAAGTGTTTTGAGTAAAGTAAAAATAGATGACAAAAATACTACTTCTTTCTGATACACATGGGTATATAGATGAGCAAATGCTTAAATTCGTACGTCAAGTCGATGAAGTTTGGCATGCTGGCGATATAGGTCATATAAAAGTAACTGATACCATAAGTAAGCTAAAATCTGTACGGGCAGTTTATGGTAATATTGATGGTAATCAGGTAAGATTACAGTTTCCTTTAGATAATAAATTCAAAATCGAAGGGAAAAAAATATGGATAACTCATATTGGAGGCTATCCGAAAAAGTATGAAAAGAGAGTGAGAGAGGAGTTAAAAGTGTATTCACCTGATATTTTTATAAGTGGTCATTCTCATATTTTAAAGATTATTTATGATAAAGAATATAATCTATTACATCTTAATTCTGGTGCTGCAGGTAAATCAGGTTTTCATAAAGTTAGAACTATGATTCGTTTTAATATAAATGGGGATTTTATTGAAAATATGGAAATTATTGAATTAGAAAACCGAAATTAGATTATCTTTATTTTTTCTTCTAAAAATTTAATAGGAACTGATATGTAAATTGAAGTCCCTTCATTTTTTGATGAAGTGATTTTAAAAACACCTTGCATTTTTTTTACACGTGCCTCAATCTGACGGAGGCCTAATCCGCTTGCGTTAATTTCTTTTGTAGGATCAAATCCTTTACCGTCATCAAGGATTGTTATTTCAAGCAATCGTTCTTTTTGATTTAATTTGATTTCAGCATTTGTAGCTTTACTGTGTTTGATAATGTTATTGAGAAGCTCATCAATAATACTATTTATTTTTAATTCAAAATCAGGATTATATCTTATAATTTCATTACAATCACAATGAAAATATAATGCGGCATTAGAGTATTTATCACATAGATCTTGAATGGCGTAACTTAAACCAAATTTTAGTAGTACGGATGAAACTAAAGAATGAGATAGATTACGTATTTTATCTGCAGCTTCATTTACAATTTTTTGTGCTTTTTCAATTTCTTCAGGAGGTGTTTCTTTAAGCAATCTCTTGCTGGCTTGTAAGTGTAAACTAGCTGAAGATAAAAGTGTACTGACACTATGATGAAGGGTTTCAGCAATCATCTTACGTTCACTTTCTTTCCCGTCAAGAGTGGCATTAAGAATTTTTTCACGAGCATCATTTTGAATTTGTTCTAATTTATTTTGTTGAATTAATTGATTCTGTTTATATTCAAGTTGTAGATTTTCTTGTCTTAGTTTAAGATACCTATAGATTAACCAAACCCCTAACAAGAGGCTTAAAGAGATGATAATTAATATATTAACAATACCTTGCGCACGTTCTTTTTTGGCTATTTCAATAGTTGTTTTTAATTGTTCTTTCTTTTTGATTGTTTCTGCATTAAATTTTCCTTCAATTTCAGCTAGAAATCCACTAATTTCGGAATTTCGTAAACTATCTCTAATATGAAAAGATTTTTCTTGATAAGTATATGTGTGATAGTCTTTTAGTTTGTATAAGGTCCATGATAAGTTATCATAAATAGTTTCTCTAAAATCTAGTCCTGTGCGAGTATGATCATTCTCTAATAAGGAAAGGGCTTCAAAATATACTCTTTTGGCATCTCTAAATCTTTCTTGTTGTAAGTATATGGTAGCTAGATTGTTTAATGCATGGGCAGTTGCTGTTTTATTATTATATTTTTTATGTAAATGTAGTGCTTCTAGTACATTTATTTCAGCATTTATCAGATCACCACGTTCGATTTGAATAGCACATAGATTAGCATAAGCTTTGGCTTTTAATAATTCAACTTTGCTTTCATTTTCATTTGTTGTTCTCTCAATAATTTTGTTTAGATGATAAGTAGCGCTATCAATTTGATTGATTTTATAAAACATATCACCCATGTACAATTCAAGTGCAAGAAGTTTTTCTGAACCAAAAGTATCACGGGTAAATACACTACTTTTTTTAAAATATTTGAGTGCTTTGTTATAATTATTAGATGCTTTGAAAATTTGTGCAATAAGAAAACTTGTTCTCTCAATTAAGAGGCTATCTTCAGTATCGGTAGCTTTTTTTAGTAAATCTAAGCTGATTTTTAGCGCCTCTTTGTGTTTGTTGTGCTTGAAAAGATTTCGGGCTTTTAATAAAGAGTCGGTAGTACCTACTGCTTGCTGGGGAGCAATAGCAGTAGGGTTTTGTGGGGGTAAGGAGGTATTTAGTACTACCGACGCATTAACAAAAATAGGTATAAAAAGGGGAGTAAGCAAAAAGGCGAACCAAATATAAAATGTATACCTATTTATTATTGTCATGGGTTGTTTTTATGCCTTCAAATATATAAAAAAAGGGGGGAGGGGGATATAAGAAGGCATTAAAACTAAATGGGGGGTAAAGTTTTAAAAAGGTGCTTAACTAGAGACAATTACTCTTGGTTTTTTAGTTTCTGTGCTTTTTTCTTCTGTTGTTTGTACGAAATCAATTCGTAAGCTACCGTCAGCTTCCTTTGAATAATTCTTAGAATAATTCAATTGTGTTGAGCCCCCTTCTGTTAAATAAATATCGTTAATATTTTCATCATAGTTATATCCAAAAGCAACATCAACACCCGTTTCAACCTTAAAGTTTAACTGTACAGTTCCATCTTGATTAAAAACCATAGAATAAGTGTCTAATAAATCTAAGTTTGCTTTCTCTGTAGTATTGTCATCAACTATATCAATTTGAGGTAAATTATTGTTGTATTCATCTGTAAACACAAGATTTAATCTATTATTTTCAACATTATAGTTGCGATTTCCTTGCGTTTTTTGAGCATTTTCATTTGAATAAAGAAAAACTTCATTTTGAGTTTTAGCGTCAGAATAGTCTACTGCAACTCCTTCTTTAACTTCATGAGTTAGTGCGTAACTTCCATCCATGTTACGTTTAATTTCAAAAGATTCCAACATTTTGTTATTGGTGTCATCAACATCAGTTATCATTTCCTCAGTAGAACAAGAGGTTAGCATTAGAGTAGTGGCAATAAAGCCTAAAAGTAAATGTTTCATAATATAAAGGTTAAGTTAATTTTGGTATTACTTGAATTAGTTACCTATAGGGTAAAAAATCAAGTAAAAGGGTTTCTGTTATTTAAAGAGTTATATGTTTATGTTGATAAAAAGGGGAAGCATTATGAGTGCAAATAAGTACAATGAATCATACTCCCCCTAATCAACCTAAATATTTCCTTTAGTCAATTAATTTATGTTTTACAACATAAATTGCTAATCCTACCGCATTTTTCACGCCTAGTTTTGCCATGATATTCTTTTTATGAGTTTCCACGGTACCAGTACTAATATGAAGTGCTTCTGCAATTTCTTTATTGCCATACTCTTCAGCAATAAGCTTTAAAATTTCATATTCACGATCAGTAAGCATGCCAAAATATTCGTTAAAGTGTACTTCTTCAGTTACTTTTTTGCCAGTAAAAGAATTAACTATTTTATTACGAATATCACTGCTAAAAAACATATCACCTTCGTGGACTGTTTTAATTGCTTCTATGATACTTTCTCCTGCACTTACTTTAGTGATAAAGCCTTTAGCACCAATTTTTAACACCTCTTTAATTAGTTTAACATCGTTATAGCTAGTTAAAATAATCGTGTTGGGTAGGTTTCCATTAATTTGAAAAGAACGTAAAACATCAATGCCATCCATTTTTGGCATTCCAATGTCTAATACCAAAATATCGGCATTATTTTCATTAAACCAGTTTATTACACTGAGCCCATCCAACGAATATCCTACAACATTTATCTTTTTTTCAGTTTTGAGAACAGCCACTATACCGTCAATCAATATTTGATGATCGTCCGCAATATGGACTGTTATGATTTCTTCTCTCATATTTTATGGTACAAATGTATTTTGGTTAAACATATTACACAATACCCAATTCCATGATATTATTAAAATATAGGTTTTGGGTAGAATTCATTCCTTTACTTCTTACAATTAGTAATATAATCTTAATAAATCATATTTTTAAAAAATAAACCCTCCTAATAATACTATAAGGAGGGTTTCACACTAAATATACTAAGTTATGGCATTATCGCAGTCTATCTACAGATTTTACGAGGTTTTCATCTTTTTGAATAGCGCGGTTTGCTAAATACAAAAGCACTATTGATGCCAAAGGTAGAAAACTTCCAATACCCTTCTCAGAAATAATAATTCCTCCGGATAAGTTTAGTAGATGATAAGCTAATAAGCCTAACAAAATGAGATTTATCAATATATTAAAACGATTCAAATTCATCTGAAATTTACGATTTTTAAAGACAAATAGACTTACTATTGCCATAAATGCAATAAGAAAAAACGCAACACTTATACTAGTAGTAAGTAATTTAGGTTGAATAAAAAAAGACATTATGTCTACAGATTGGTCATTTCTTTCTTTCCAAAGATCAAAAACAAATACCAATCCACCAGATATAATACCGACTAGTAATAAATATACACTTTGAATACGTTGAATCATACAAAATTAAAATACGAAGCACAAAGATACTGTTTTACTCAATATCTATATATTGATTTCACGCAAAAATTTTACATCTATCACTAAGAATAATAAAAATTGAATAAATGTGGTTGTTTTTTTAATAAGATTTTTTTTAAACAGATCAACCATATTAGAGTTTGTAAGTAGAGTGATTAATGCTTTTAGTTTTGTGCTTAAACATACATTTTATTATGCGCTTACTGATGTAAAAGCAATAAGAGTTACATAGATTTTAGTTTTATATCGTACCTTCGCAACAAAATAGACAACTATCAGCCTGTTAAGTTAACTTTTATATAAGAACGGTAGATAAAAGTCTATTAACTTCTTACAATAACAACTAAAAGTTTATTAATATGGCAAAAGTATTAGTTTTAGGTGCTGGTATATCTGGACATACTGCAGTAACTTATTTAAATAAGTATTTAGGTAAAAAACACCAAGTGGTTATGGTTTCACCTAATAGTAATTTTCAATGGGTACCCTCAAATATTTGGGTAGGTGTTGGCTTAATGAAACCCGATCAAGTAAAGTTTAAATTAGCTCCTGTTTATAAAAAATTAGGAATTGAGCATAAACAAGCCTTAGGGATTTCTATTCATCCTGAGGGTGATAAAGAGATTGATAGTGGGTATGTTTCAATTAAATATGTTTCTGAAGAACAAGATGGTGAAGAGGAGAAAGTAACCTACGATTATTTGATAAATGCTACGGGTCCAAAACTCAATTTTGATGCAACTGAAGGTCTTCGTGAACATTCAAACTCTGTTTGTACTTATGATCATGCAGAACATGCATGGGGTAATTTACAAGAAGCGTATAAGAAAATGGAAAATGGTGAAAAGCAGACTTTTCTCATTGGAACTGGTCATGGTTTGGCAACTTGCCAAGGTGCCGCATTTGAATATGTGCTGAATATTGCATTTGAAGTTCATAAACGTAAGCTTTCTCATTTAGCAGATATTTGGTGGATTTCTAACGAATATGAATTAGGAGATTTTGGAATGGGTGGTGCTTATGTTAAACGAAATGGTTACATCACACCTACTAAAATTTTTACTGAATCGATATTAAAGGAATATGGTATTCGTTGGATTAAAAGAGCTGCTGTTCAAAAAGTCGAAGCAGGAAAAGTTTATTATGAAAACCTAAGAGGTGAAAAACACACTAAAGAATTTAACTTTTCAATGCTAATACCTGGTTTTGCAGGTGCTGGTCTTAAAGCTTTTGGAAAAGACGGTTCTGATATTTCTGATAAAGTCTTTGCAGCTAATACAATGATGAAAGTAGATGCTGATTATTCTCCAAAACCTTATGAAGAGTGGAGCGCTGCTGATTGGCCAAAAATCTATCAAAGTAGTGCATATGACAATATGTATGCTTCGGGGATTGCTTTTGCACCGCCACATACTATGTCAAAACCAATGTCTAGTCCTAATGGCACAAAAATATTTCCCACTCCGCCTCGAACGGGAATGCCTTCTGGAGTTATTGGTAAAATTGTAGCACAAAATATTGCGCATCAAATTAAAACAGGTAAAAAAGATCACCCACACGAAGCATCTATGGCAACGATGGGTGCAGCTTGTATTGTTTCAGCAGGATATGGGTTATTTAAGGGTAAAGCAGCCGTTATGACTGTAAAACCTATTGTTCAAGACTGGGAGAAATACCCTAAATGGGGTAGAAGTATAAGTGATACTGTTGGAGTAGTTGGTACAGCTGGACATTGGATGAAATTGTTTATGCATTATATGTTTTTATATAAAGCAAAGGCAAAACCATTATGGTGGATGATACCAGAATAGTCAAATAATAACATAGAATTAAAAAAACTATTAAAATTATAAATATGTCAACGGAAATAAGAGGAAAAATAAAAAGTAAAGCTAGAACAATTCCATATAGTAATATGTCGTATGGAACTGAGCCAGGACGTTTCGTAAGATTTACACGCTGGTGTATGATTTATCAGATTTATCAATTCTTTCGTTTGAATCTTAAAGTTATGAAGATTGTTATAAAGGGACATTCATAAATTGATACATAGTCTGTTAAAAAAATAGTTTATATCAAAGGTCGTTTATTCAATTCAAAATGTTACTTTTGTTACAAAGCTAAAAACTAATATTATGACTATTATCAAAATTCAAAATTTAAAATGCCATGGATGTGCAAACACCATATTAAAAGGAGTTCAAGCTATCGAAGGTGTAACTGAACTATCAGTTGATGTTGATGAATCAAAGGTTACCTTTAGTGCTAGTGATTATTCAGTAATAGATGTGGTAAAAACTAAACTATCAAAACTGGGTTATCCCGAAATTGATGCCAGCAATACAACTTTACATAAAGCTAAATCTTTTGTGAGTTGTGCTGTAGGGAGAATAAATGACTAAGTAATGAATTTTAATCTGTGTTTTTGTAATAATATCACAGGTTTTTTTCTTTCTCAATAGGATCTTTAAAATTTAATATTATTACTAACTTTAAATATTTATATTATGAAAAAAAATGTAGGAAGTTTTGACAAGATTTTACGTGTTGTCATTGCAATAGTAGCTGCTTATTTTGCTTATGCTGGTGCTTTTGAAGCCGAATGGGTCTCTTATGTTCTATATGCTGTTGCAATAATTATGTTACTTACAACTTTAATGGGTAGCTGTCCGCTATATTCTATTTGTGGAGCAAATACTTGTAAAGTTAAAGAAGAATAATTTTTTTAAAATAGTCAAAAAACAAGAGGGGCACGATATAACATCACGCCCTTTTTATTTCTTTATGAGTTTGTGTACTCTAGAAATTCCTTCAGAATAAACCTTCACAAAATACACTCCTTTTGTAATATTTTGAATATCAATAGTTGGATTAGAACTAGATACTTTATGACGAACAATCAATTGTCCTGTTATGCTTATAATATCAAGTGTATAGTCATTAGCATTTATCGGAGCAATAATTCTTAGTACATCATCAGCTGGATTTGGATATATACTAAAATGATTTAGTTTATCTGAAGCAATATCTGCAGTACTTGAATCAATAATTTTAACCGACAGATCATCAAAGTAAAAACCATCTCCTGTAACGTAACCATCTGAGACTAATACAAACCTAAATAGAATTTGTTGCCCTAAATAATCACTTAAGTTAATCTCTTCTAATATCCAATCAGATTGCACACCATCATATAAAGGTTCACTTTCGGCATTACCTTGGTTAGAACCACCTGTATTTGTAAAATTACCACATTGAGCTTGCCAAGAAGATCCATTATCTGTAGAGACTTCAAACTGTACATAATCCCAATTGTTTTCAATATCCCATTTGGTGTAAAATGAAACACTAGCCATTAGAGCATCTGTTAAATTGATTGGATCAGAGAGCACAATAGCGTTATTTGAATTACTAGTATAGTCACCTGAAGGTGAATCAGTGATAGAAGTAGGTGCTGAAACATAATTATTCGTACTAATTCCCCAGTTAGAATTATCCCAATATGTAGTAGGAGAATCACCATTATCAAAGAGAATTTCAGTAGTATTCCCATAAACCTTAGTGATTTCTTTTTCGGTATTAAAAAGTCCGTTATTAACTATAAGTGTATATAATATCAAATCTCCATACTGAATAGTATTATCTAATGTATATGAGATAGAACCTAATACAACTTCTGACATTTCCAAACCATTATGTGTATTTGTACTTCCTATATTTATAATATTACTAGATGTTGGTATAATGCTTACAGTAAAATCCCCAGGTTCTCCCAAGCCTAAACGTTGTATGGTGTAATCAAAATTACCGTTAATATCGGCAACAAATATGGGTGAATTATCCATTATTTTAGCATAATTGTGTATAAGTGTTGCTCCTGTTAAATTATGAAACATCATTTCTTTACAGATAGGTATAATATCACTTTGAGAAGGCCAAAATGCATAACCAATTTCTGGAGTCATTGCAAATATTTTATTATGAGTTGAAGTGTCACCGTACATCCAGTCATCAGAAACTCCTGAAGCGGGATATAAATCAGATGATATTTGGTTTGTATAGCCATTTTGTGAAACCATCAGTTGAGAAATTGCATCAAAAGTAGCATCGTCAGGTGTGGGTATATTAGAGGCATATCCAAAAGGGTATAATAATAATTCACTATAGGTATGATTATTTAGTGCCATCACAAAATTATGTTGCTCGCAAAACCATTTAATCGCTTGTGTTTCGGGTTCACTAAAGCCAGCGGTACCTGGATATGTTTCACCACTAGAACCTGATGTTCCTGCTCCACCCCATTGATAAGAATAATTTCTGTTAAGGTCAACACCATAGGTGCCATCACCATTGTTGCGTCTGTTTTTTCGCCAGTAACCTCCTCCATTTGGGTTGGTCGTTTCGTTATAAATATATCCATCAACATTTATTACAGGTACAAAATACATTTCGGTATTGTCTACTAAAGTTTGTATATCACTGTCACTGTCATAGTTTTCTAATAGATACCACATATAAAAAATGAGTTGTTGCATTGAGGCGGGTTCTCTTGCATGATGAACTGCTGTGTAGAGCATTTCGGGTTCAGTCTCGTTTGTATTTGGATTATCAGAAATTTTCACCCAATAAATAGGTCTGTTTTCAATCGTTTCAAAACTACTAATAGGTGATTTTAGTGTAATTAAATTTGGATACAAATTTTGCATATCATCTAATTCAGCTAATATTTGAGAATAGGTTAGAAATCCTCCCATACTTCCCAAGTTAAAATTAGTTGGAGTATCATAATCTATTATTGCAGAACCTGTACATGGTTCAGGATTTTTTGAAATAGGAGTAACTCTATCACGAACATTTTTTATGTAATGTTCCTGCATATCCTCAATTAGGATATCTACATTATATCCTAATAATTTTGCTTTATTTATCTCTTGTAAAGAAAATACAGATTCAATAAATGTATTTTGTTTGATTATTCCATTATCAGCGGCAATTCCTTCATTCATTAGACTTATAAGGTCATGGTCAGAATCAATATATATTTTAGCTTTAACATATTGTAAATTTGATTGTTGTGCAAAAATATTTAAAGAAGTAAGAAATAAGAATAGAAGTATATATCTCATGTTGATTAGATTTAGAATGCAAGATTAAACAAATATGAGATGTTTTCACATATTTTTTATTAAAAGAATTAATTAGAGAGTGACAACATTAAAGATTTTAGAGTGAATTCAAGATAATAGGAAACAAATAAAAGATACTTTATTCTTTATTCTCAAAAATAAAAGTTCCTTCAAACTCTTCACGAATATTAAGCCAAGTTTTATAGGCTTCTAGTTTTGTACGAAAAATTTCAGTTTGTACTTTCCATTCAGGTTGTTCATAAAACAAATGTGTGGCAATATCAGGGAAAAATACTGAAAAAGTTCCAAGTACACTTCTAGCTCTTGTTTCGCTCAAACCATTGTATAGTTGAATACGATAGCCTTCAACTTCTTTATAAGTTTGGTTAAAAGCTCTTTTTTCTTGTAGTAATTCTTGCATTTTTGCATCACTGTTTTGACCAAAACCAGTAAAATTTATTAATCCTATAAATAAAAATGCAATATAAAAAATTGTGTTATTCATAATTTTATTCTTTGGCAAAGGTACTATTTTTAAGTTATTTGATTATTTTGTATCATTTTTGATAAAAATGTATTGTTTCATTTTTTGATAACATATACAAAGCCAAATTAGTATCAATATATGGTTTTTAGCACTATTTAGAAACATTCTAAATTACATTTGCTTTAGACAGATTTGTTTGTAAATCTATGAAATAATGCTATTTTCGCATCATTATTCTTATCTCAACTCTAATTTAAATGAGATATGAAATAATCGTACCAAACAAGAAATTAACTCTTTCAATATGAATATTGAGCATAAACACAAGCAGTTTCCAAAATTATTTGGTTTTATATTTACACTTTTCTTTTTATTTTCCACAAACATTAATGCACAAGATGCTGGAAATGGGAAAAAATTATTTGCAGAAAAAGGCTGTATAGGATGTCATACACTAGAAACTAGGTTAGTAGGACCACCGTTAAAGGGAATTACAGAAAAAAGAGAGAAAGAATGGCTCTACCAATTTATCAAGGATAGTCAAAAATTTAAGGAGACTGATGCTGATGCAAAAGCTATCATTGAGGAATTTGGTAATATTCCTATGCCAGTTAACTCATTATCTAATGAGGAGATAGATGATATATTAGCTTATACAACAGGAGAACCAGCTAAAGAAGAAGAAGTTGCTGTTGAAACTGAAGTTGAAACCACATCAGAAAATGTTGTAGTTTCTACAAATTCGTATGAAGATTTTGAAGCAACATCAAGTAATTGGTGGTGGCAACCAATAGTGTTACTGTTGTTTGTAGTATTAATTTATTTCTTCGCAAAGATTAAACAAAATTTTGCAGCAATCTTTTTTACAATTATTGCTTTATTCAGTACGGCTTACTTTTTATTCGCTTACCTAATGCAAATAGGGATTGAAACAGGATACAAACCAATACAACCTATAGAATTTTCTCACAAAGTCCATGCAGGCGATAACGGTATTGATTGTGAATATTGTCATGCATCAGCAAAACACAGTAGAACTTCTGGTATTCCTACAACAAATGTTTGTATGAATTGTCATAAATCTATCAGTGAATATAATGGAGAAACTTTTGGAGGACAAGACAAGGAATTCTTCGATGCTCAAATAGCAAAAGTTCACGCAGCTGCCGGTTGGGAACCATCTGAATTTGCTTACACAAGCGCAGGCAAAGCAGTGGAATGGACACGTGTACATAATCTACCAGATTTTGTTTATTATAACCACTCTCAACACGTAAGTGTAGCAGGCTTAGAATGTCAAACATGTCACGGACCCGTTGAAGAAATGCATAGAGTTGAGCAATATTCTCCATTAACAATGGACTGGTGTATAACTTGCCACCAAGACACTAATGTTAAAATGAGTGAAAATGGTTATTATTCAGGAACTTATGAACATCTTAAAGAAGCACATGAGGGAGCTACTGTAGCAGATATGGGTGGTAGAGAATGTGGTAAGTGTCACTATTAATAAATTAAATTTCAGCAATACCTTATTATATATAATATGGCATCAAATAAAAAATATTGGATTAGTACAGAAGAACTAAAAAAAGACTCTTCCTTAGTAGATAATCTTAATCAAAAAGAATTTTTAGAAGAAATACCAACAGATGAGTTCTTGGGAAATAAGGAAGCTTTAGATGCTTCATCTCCTTCTCGTCGTGACTTTTTAAAATATGTCGGTTTTTCTACAGCTGCGGCTACTTTAGCTTCTTGTGAAGGACCTGTTCGTAAAGCTATTCCTTATGTGGTGAAACCTGAAGATATTACACCTGGTGTGGCGAATTATTATGCTACAACGATGTTTAATGGGTATGATTTCGCTAATATTTTAGTAAAAACACGTGAAGGACGGCCAATCAAAATTGAACCTAATAAAGAAGCAGCAGGAAGTACAAATGCAAGAGTACAGGCGTCTGTATTATCACTTTATGATAATGCACGATTAAAAGGCCCTAAACATAATGGAGAAAAAATTAGTTGGGAAGATTTAGATAAAAATATTACAACTGAATTAAGTGAAGTTTTTGCTTCAGGTAAGGAGGTAGTTTTATTGACTGGTACCTGTGCAAGTCCTTCTACTCATAAGTTAATGATGCAGTTTCAAGAGAAGTTTGGGAAAGTACGACACGTAGTATATGATGCTGTTTCTGAATCTACAGCTTTAGATGCTTTTGAAGCAATGTATGGTGAACGCATGTTGCCAGATTATAATTTTTCTAAGGCAAAAACAATCGTTTCTATTGGAGCTGATTTCTTGGGGGATTGGCAAGGTGGTGGCTTTGAAAAAAGTTATATGGAGGGTCGTAAACCTGAGTTAGGTACTATGTCTCAACATATACAGATAGAAGCAAATATGTCACTTACTGGTGCCAATGCTGATAAACGTATTACACTAAAACCTTCACAGCAAGTATTTGCATTAATCAATTTATATAATGCGGTAACTGGAGGTAGTTTACCATCTCAAACAACTCCTACAGACGAAGCAATTAAAGCTTTGGCAGAGAAATTAAAGAGTGCAGGTAGTCAAGCTGTTGTAATAACTGGTATTCACGATAAAAATGCCCAAATTTTAGCATTAGCTATTAATGATGCTTTAGGATCTACAATTATTGATAAAGTAAATACTAAAAATATCCGTCACGGTAATGATGCTGATGTAGCTTCTTTAATTAAGGATATGAAAGAGGGAAAAATAGGTGCTTTATTAACGTATAATACAAATCCAGTTTTTACCCTACCAAACAGTACAGCTTTTGTTGATGGATTGGGTAAAGTTGATTTAAGTATTGCTTTTTCAATGAATGAAGATGAAACTGCCAAAGTAATGCAATATGCTCTAGCTGTTCCTCATTATTTAGAATCTTGGGGTGATGTTATGCATCAAAAAGGACAGTATAGTATTGTTCAACCTACTATTAAACCATTATTTTATACAAGACAGTTTCAAGATACTATCTTATCATGGATGGGTAGTGATCAATCTTTCTATGATTTTATGAAATCAAATTTTGAAGGAGATTGGAATCAAGCAATTCACGATGGTTTTGTAAAGTCAAATTATACACCTGAAGAAAAAGAAGCTTTTGAAAGTACTGTTGATTTAGCATCTGTTGGTGTTGAATTAGCGAATACAAAATCAAATGATTTAGAGTTAGCTTTATATACAAAAGTATCTATGGGTGATGGACAAATGGCAAACAATCCTTGGTTACAAGAATTGCCAGATCCGATTACACGTGCCTCATGGGATAACTACATAACCATGTCACCAGTTGATGCAGAAACCTATGGTATAGAGAACTCAACAGCTGATAATGGAGCACTAGATGGAGATACTATTGATGTAACAGTAAATGGCATAACAATTAATAATATACCTGTTTATATTCAACCAGGTCAAGCTGTTGGATCTATAGGTTTAGCACTTGGTTATGGTCGTACAGAAGGAGTTAAAGAAGAAATGAATCAGGGAGTAAATGCTTTTAAATTCTATAAAGGCTTTAAGAATAACCAATCTGATGTTATTATAAGTGCTCCAAATGGCACTCACGAGTTTGCATGTGTTCAATTGCACCATACTTTAGCAGGTCGTCATGATATTTTAAAAGAGGTTACCTTACATGACTACCAACACGAAGATAGTCACCACTGGAATCATAAACATACATATTCATTAGACCATCAACCTGTAAGCGCAGAAAAAGCTGATCTTTGGACATCTTTTGATGATTCTACAGGTCATAAGTTTAATTTATCAATTGACTTAACAGCCTGTACAGGATGTGCGGCTTGTGTTATAGCTTGTCATGCAGAAAATAATGTACCTGTAGTAGGAAAAACGGAGGTTCGAAATAGTCGTGATATGCACTGGTTACGAATAGATAGATATTATTCATCTGATGTACCTTCACGTGAAGCTGCGAAAGAAGAAGGACTAGGTCGTGTAGAAACATATCATGGTTTAGAACGTGTAGCAGATAATCCACAGGTTGCATTTCAACCAGTAATGTGCCAGCATTGTAATCATGCTCCATGTGAAACAGTTTGTCCTGTTGCGGCAACTTCACACGGTAAACAAGGTCAAAATCAAATGGCATATAACCGTTGCGTAGGTACACGTTATTGTGCTAATAACTGTCCGTATCGTGTGCGTCGTTTTAACTGGTTCAGATATAACGAAAATGATGAGTTTGATTATACTATGAATGATGATTATAGCAAAATGGTCTTAAACCCAGATGTAGTTGTTCGGTCACGTGGTGTTATGGAGAAATGTTCATTGTGTATTCAAATGACACAAGCAACTGTACTTGAAGCGAAAAAAGAAGGGCGTATCATTAAAGATGGGGAGTTCCAAACTGCATGTGTAAGTGCTTGTAGTACCAATGCCTTGGTATTTGGAGATGTCAATGATAAAGATAGTAAAATTACCAGTCTTGTTGAAGATAAACGAGCTTATCATTTGTTAGATTTTGTTGGAACTAAACCTAATGTGGTCTATCAAGTAAAAGTAAGAAACGAAGAAGTGTAAATAATATATACGGAGTTCGGAATACGAAAAACGAAACAAAAACATAAAATAATTAAAATATGTCTCATTACGAATCACCTTATAGAGAGCCGTTGATTTTAGGAAAAAAATCCTATCACGATATTTCTGTAGATATTGCAAGACCTATTGAATCTAGAGCCAATAGAAATTGGTGGATTGCCTTTACCATTGCGCTTATTGCTTTTTTATGGGGAATAGGAGCTATTACTTATACCATCGGTACGGGTATTGGTACTTGGGGTTTACATAAAAATATTGGATGGGCATGGGATATCACCAACTTCGTATGGTGGGTTGGTATTGGTCATGCAGGAACATTGATTTCAGCAGTATTATTGTTATTCCGCCAAGAATGGCGTATGGCAATTAATAGATCTGCTGAAGCCATGACTATTTTTGCAGTTTTCCAAGCAGGTTTGTTTCCAATGATCCATATGGGTCGTATTTGGGATGGCTACTGGACTTTACCAATTCCTAACCAATTTGGTAGCCTTTGGGTAAATTTTAACTCACCATTACTTTGGGATGTATTTGCAATTTCAACCTATTTATCCGTTTCTATGGTTTTTTGGTGGACTGGTTTGTTACCTGATTTTGCGATGATTCGTGATAGAGCCGTAAGACCTTTTCAAAAGAAAATATACAGTTTAGTAAGTTTTGGATGGTCTGGAAGAGCCAAAGATTGGCAACGATTTGAAGAAGTATCTTTGGTATTAGCTGGTTTAGCAACTCCATTAGTATTATCAGTACACACTATTGTATCGATGGACTTTGCTACTTCAATAAATCCAGGTTGGCATAGTACGATTTTCCCTCCTTACTTTGTTGCAGGTGCAATTTTCTCAGGATTTGCCATGGTGCAAACTTTATTAGGTATTATGCGTAAAGTAACTAACCTTGAAAACTATATAACACGTAAGCATATTGAAAATATGAATATGGTTATTTTGCTAACAGGCGGTATCGTTGCTACAGCATATATTACTGAATTTTTTGTAGGATGGTATACAGGTAGTCCTTATGAAAACTTTACCTATATGTCAGTAGGAGCTGCAACTGGTCCTTATTGGTGGGCATTTTGGTCACTTATATTATTTAATATTGCAATTCCTCAATTATTATGGTTTAAAAATATACGTACCAGTTTTATCGGGTCATTCTTAATCTCAATTGCAATAAATATTGGTATGTGGTTTGAACGCTTCGATATCATTGCAATAGTATTGAGTAAGGGTCATTTACCTTCTACTTGGTCACGTTTTGAACCAACTTTTGTAGACATCGGAATATTTATAGGAACTCTAGGATTTTTCTTTGTATTGTTTTTGTTATATGCACGTACATTCCCAGTAATTGCACAAGCAGAAGTTAAAACAATATTGAAGAAAACAGGACAATATCATAAAAACTTAAGAGCCAATAACAGTCATGAGTAAAAAATATTATACAGTACTTGCTTCATATAAAGATGATGAAGTATTAATGGATGCAGTAAAAAGCATTCGTGATGCTAAACATGATATAGAGGAGATTTTTACACCTTTTCCTGTTCATGGTTTAGATAAAGCTATGGGTTTAAAGCCTACACGAATTGCAATAGCTTCTTTTCTATTTGGTCTAACAGGATTTTTTACAGCCGTATGGCTTACTAATTATACAATGATCCAAGATTGGCCACAGAATTTAGGTGGAAAACCAAACTTTTCTTATGAAGAAAATGTATTGGGTTGGGTTACCATATTATTTGAGTTAACTGTGTTTTTTGCCGCGCATTTAATGGTAATAACTTTCTATTTGCGTAGTAGATTATGGCCTTGGAAAAAAGCAGAAAATCCATATCCTAGCACAACTGATGATACTTTTGTAATAGAATTAGATGTAACTGAGAATTTAAAAGAGTTACAATCTTTATTAAAAAAAACAGGAGCTACAGAAATTGACGTAACCGAAAAAACAGAGGAAGATTATGAATAAAATATTTTTAGCCTTTTTGGCAGGGATTCTATTGTTGACGTCTTGTTCACGTGATCGCAGTAAACCTAATATTCAATACATGCCAGATATGTACGTGTCTATTCCTTACGATCCGTATGGTATAAATGATAAAATGAGTGATGGTATGGTAGCGCAAACACCTCCTATTGGTGCGATTGCAAGAGGTAAAATGCCTTTTAGTTTCCCAGAAGGATTAGAAGGGTATGCATTAGCAAAAGACAGTTTAAAATCTCCTCTAGCTGTAAATTCTGCTAATTATAATAATGGTAAAAAGATGTATGCTATCTATTGTGCAATATGCCATGGAGAGAAAGGAGATGGACAAGGAAATCTTGTAAAACGTGAAAAATTCTTCGGTGTACCTGCTTTTAAAGATAGAGATATAACAGATGGAAGTATATACCATGTAATTTATTACGGTCGTAATATGATGGGTTCACATGCCTCTCAATTAACAGAAAATGAAAGATGGCAAGTTGTACAATATGTACAAAAATTAAAAAATAAATAATACAATTTAATTGTAATTTGAATAAAAAACCTATGTATCAATTTTCAGGTAAATTAAAAAGTATAGCAATAGCACTGATGGTAATCGGTGTGTTAGGTATTGGTTATGGATTTTTTGAAGGTGCGGGCAAAACCATTGATGATGCCAAAGAAGCTATAGAACATCACGAAGCTGAAGCAGCTCATAAAGC
>JAUVBX010000016.1 GCA_030590985.1 Lutibacter sp.
AACCTGAATGATATATTTAAAGAGCCTATTACAAACCAATTATCTCTTAGACTTATATACTATTTAGATTATAATAAATTAAAAAAATGAATTAATGTCATTTTCCCATTTTAAAAAATAGTGTAACTTTATACATTGATTAACATAACCAAATTAAACTAAAAAACTAAAGCATTATGCAGAGCAAATTATTGTACTTAAGTGACTTAAAATTTAACATTGATGTATGGAAACGTGAATTAAAATTTCACCTAGCGGAAATGGATGAGTTTGAAGAAAAGTTAGGAGATATTTCGATTAGAAACTTAGGTATTGAAGCTATGGCACCTCTGGAAGGCTTTCAAAATAAAATTATTAGAGAAAGAGAAGTAATTGGTCGGTTGATACAACGTATTCGTAAAAAAAACAAATTAATAGAATCTGTTGATATAAACGAACATATTGATGGTAGATTACGAAAACAACAAGGAACACTCAGAGATGATATGAAAATTTATATAAAACTACATTACGAGCTTAAAGAAGAAATGATGGATTTCTTTTTACAATGGTTGTAGTTTAATAACTTAAAAAGAGGCTTACTTAATCAGTAGCCTCTTTTTTAGTATAGCTATTGAAATATTATTAAAAATATCAAAGATTTCTTTCAAGGCTTTGCTGCCTTAACTAACTCAATCTGGTCAATAGCTGCCTGTGTAGTAAATATTCCGTAATTAATCACTATTTTTTTTCTTTGAACTCTTTCAATTGTTCCTTGTGCTCTACCATCTATTAATCGCACAACATCACCAATTTTAAATTGATATTCCGCTTTTTTCTTTGCGATAATTGCTTCTTTACTACTCTTTTCCTTCCTAACTATTTTTACAGCTTTAAGCACTTCTTTTTCTGTCTGTTTGAGTTTTTGTTGTTGCTTTTGCTTAATCTTTTCAACAACTTGCTTTTGTTTCCTAGTACGTTTTTTTGGTGGATTCTTTTTAGTGAATTTTACTCTCTCAGTTTGTATCCACTTATTAAATTCGGCAGTAAGTTGCTTTTTATTATTAGTTTGAAAGTAACGATTAATTAGCTCATTTATATCTCGACCATATTGTAACATTTTTTGATTGCTATCATACAATGTCTGAAACTGCTCAAGCTTATCCTGTACTCTAAGTTGTTTATTAGATAATTCTTGTTTCTTTTCAAAAGCAAGATCTTTTTCTTTTTCTAATGAAAGAGATTTACGCTGTAGTTTGTTTCGTTCTGTCTGTAATTTAGAAATCGTTTTATCTAAACGAACTTTAGAACTTGACACCTTTTTTTTAGCACGATTAATCAAACTATAAGGAATTCCATTTTGACGAGCTACTTCAAAAGTAAATGAACTCCCAGCCTGCCCCGTCACTAACTCAAACAAAGGTGCTAAACTTCGTTTATCAAACTGCATATTAGCATTAACTGCAAATTCTAATTCATCTGCTAATGCTTTTAAATTGGCATAATGTGTCGTTATGACTCCAAAAGATTTTTTATGGTAAAACTCTTCTAAAAAGATTTCCGCTAAAGCACCTCCTAATTCGGGATCACTGCCCGTACCAAATTCATCTATTAAAAACAAAGTACTATCATTACATTTTCGTAAAAAGACTTGCATGTTTTTTAAACGGTAACTATACGTACTCAATTGATTCTCTATTGACTGATTGTCTCCAATGTCTGTTAATATCGTATCAAAAAATGAAAATTCACTTTTTTCATGAACGGGTAATAATACCCCACTTTGCAACATTACTTGTAACAAACCAATAGTCTTTAAGGTAATACTTTTACCTCCAGCATTTGGACCTGAGATTACTATAATTTGCTGTTGTTCATTAAGTTCGATAGTTTGCGGTATCGTAGAAATATTCTTTTCGTTATTCTGTTGCCAAAGTATAGGATGATATGCTTCTCGCAAAAAAATCTTTTTTTCTTTTGTGATGATAGGTAACAAAGCATTAATCGATTGTGCATACTTAGCTTTGGCTGCTACCACATCTAATGTGGTAAGATATTGTTGATGTACTATAAATAAATCCCGATAAGGTCGTAATTCATCTGTCAATTCTTTCAGAATACGAATAACTTCTTCTTTCTCCTCTAATTCTAAATGTTGTAATTCTCTAGTGAATTTCAACGTAGCTTGTGGGGCAATAAAAACGATACTTCCAGTTTTAGAAGTTCCCATTATAGAGCCATTCACTTTTTTACGATGCATCGCTTGAACTGCCAAAACACGCTTACCTTCAACAACTGATTCTTTAATAGCATCTAAATAATGTTGATTTTGATAACGTTTTAAAGCTCTTTCAAAACTTACGCCTATTTGCGATCTTATACTACCAATTTCTTTACGAATACTTTTTAACAAGGAAGAAGCATTATCTGAAACTGTTCCATATTTGGTTATTTTAGCATTTATCAAGATTGAAATACCTTTAGAAAATATCACCTCCTGCGAATTAGCATACAAAACTGGATAAATCTCTTTAAATTTTTTAAAAAATCGTAATAATGTATTTAACGTCTGTAAATTGGCTTCAATCTCCAAAAGCTCTTTTGCTTCAATAAACGTATTTTCTATTCCTAAAAGATGTATGGCATCGCTGTTATTAAAAAAAGTATGATTTGGAATACGATTCTCATTGACAAATGACGACAAATACTCATCTACTTTGTATAGGGCTTTTAATCTTTCTTCTTTATCATTTATAGGATGAATTTTTTGAATCTCAATTGCTCCTAATTCAGAAATGGCAAAAGGAACTATCTGGTCAATAACCAAATTAAATTCTAAATCCCTAAGTGTTTTTTCTGTAATAAAAACCATTGTTTTGTTTTAGTGCTAAAACCTAATGCTACTTGAGAAAATCCATTTGCTTTTTAACACGACTACAAATAAACAAATAAACCCAAAAACAACTACACATTTTTCGTAATTTCGTATTTTAAAGAAATACTTTATCTATATGAATATTCAAATAGAATCAGGTTGGAAAGATGCTTTAGCTTCCGAATTTTCAAAACCCTATTTTACACAACTTATAAATTTTGTCAAATCAGAATACCAACAATACACCTGTTATCCTAAAGGATCAAATATTTTCGCTGCGTTTGATTCTTGTCCTTTAGACAAATTAAAAGTAGTCATTATTGGGCAAGATCCCTATCATGGCATAGGACAAGCTAATGGTTTGTGTTTTTCTGTTCATGATGGAATAACACACCCTCCCTCATTGATAAATATTTTTAAAGAACAAGAAATTGATCTCAAAAAGCCCTATCCAATAAGTGGCGATTTATCTCATTGGGCAAAACAAGGTGTCTTATTAATCAATGCAACATTGACTGTTAAGGCACATCAAGCAGCTTCACACCAAAAACAAGGCTGGGAAACTTTTACAGATGCTGTTATCAAAGAAATATCTAATAAGAAAGAAAATATTGTCTTTTTACTTTGGGGTGGTTATGCCAAAAATAAAGGAAAGTTAATTGACGTGACAAAACATCATATTCTTACAAGTGGACATCCTTCTCCCTTGAGTGCAAACAGAGGCTATTGGTTTGGCAACAAACATTTCAGTAAAACTAATGCATATTTAGAATTAAAAGGTTTGAAACCCATCGAATGGTAAATTAATTAAAAAGGGGCTTCAAAGTCATCATCAAAGAAATAATCATCATCAGATTTATTATAATTATCTAAACTATTCATTTCTTCATCAGTAATTTCTTTTAGACTACTAAAGGCATCAGGAAGTAATTTTAAAATATCAGATGCGATAAATGATTCGAAATTTGTTGTTATCATTTCAGATATATCGGCTGTTCTACCATGAAGGAAAACCCCAATAATTGAAGCCTCTAATGGCGTGTAATTCTGAGCAATAAAACCCGTAATAATACCTGTTAAAACATCACCAGTCCCTGCAGTTGCTAAGGCGGGATTTCCTGTAGAATTAAAATAATATCGATCTTTCTGAACAATGACAGTATGTGCTCCTTTTAGGACAACGATACATTTATAGCGTGTAGAAAACTCTTTGATCTTATCTAATTTATCATAATCGTTTTTCCAAGTACCAATCAAACGTTCCAATTCTTTAGGATGAGGAGTTAATATGGTATTTTCTGGGAGGAAATCTAAATATTTTTTATTTTTCGAAATAATATTTAAGCCATCTGCATCAATAACTAAGGGAAGTTTATTTTGTTTTAAAAATTCACCCAACGCCTTGGTTGTTTTATCAGAAGTACCCATTCCCATTCCTACCCCTATTACTGTCGGCGTGATTTTATAATTAATAAACTCTATTTCATTTTCAGCATCTACTTCTACCATCACTTCAGGGATAGAAGTTTGCAATATCGAATAGCCGCATTTAGGGACATAAGCTGTCACCAAACCACTTCCTACTTTAAGTGCTGCTTTTGAGGCTAAAACTACTGCTCCAATTTTACCAAAACTACCACCAATAAGTAACGAATGTCCATAACTTCCTTTATGTGAATATTTTTCCCTTTCCTTATAAATAGTCTGAATATCACTATTCGTTATAAAATAGTAATTCGATGAAATAGTTTTAAGAGATTCTCGGTCTAATCCAATATTTAGAAGTATAAAATCTTTTAGAAAATCTCGATTATCAGGAAGTAAAAAAGCTAATTTAGGTGTTTGAAAAGTTAAGGTTTTGTCTGCTTTTATTACTGTATCCTTATCTTTAACCACACGATCTATAAATAAACCCGAAGGTACATCAATAGAATAAACAGTAGCTCCTGACGCATTTATATGTTCAATTAATTGTTTTGTAAATCCTCTAGGTTCTTTATTTAAACCAATCCCAAAAATTGCATCAATTACAATGTTATCTTTACTAATAATTGGAAAATCATCTTCAGAATGAATGCCTTCTGGATAAATACCTGCTTCTTCTGCCCTTTTATAATTGGTTACAAATTCTTCTGACATAGAATCTGAAAAATGTACCACATAAGTTCCCGTCATATACTCTTCAAGATGTAAGAAACGTGCTATTGCCAATCCATCCCCACCATTATTACCCATTCCGCAGAAAACATGAATTTCTTGATCAACAATATCTTGATTTACAATCCATTGATGACATTGATCAGCTGCTCGCTCCATTAAATCAATAGAAGTAATAGGCTCATTTTTTATTGTTTGTTGATCAATATGTCCTAGTTGTTGTGCGTTAAATATCTTCATTGCAATGCTTTTATAAAGAATTGTTGTAATGGGTGACTAATCTTATAATACTTAAGAATTATTTCTAATAAATTATCTTGTAAGATAGTTTTTGGAGGAAGCGAAAATTCATAATACCATTGCTTATTATAAAATAGAGGTTGACTTTTTGCCGCTTCTTGAATTTCTTTTGGAATACGTTTATATTGAGTTCCTTTTATAGTTCCATAACTCTTTTTAAAATCAAATTGTGATAAAATTGATTTTAGTTGGTCATCGTTATCTAAAATATGCTTGCGAACTTTTTGTATTTGCTCTTTGTCAGGCATATATATTCCACCAAAAATGGCTAATCGTTCTGAACTCAGTTCTAAATATATACCTGGATAGGATTTATCTTTTCGACCTGTTTTAGAAATTAAAGCCGAATTAAAAAGCTTGTATGGAGTTTTATCTTTAGAAAAGCGAATATCTCTATTAATTCTAAAAATAGCATTTTTGGGTTCAATTACAATTTCAGGGTCAATTTGATATACTGCCTCAATCACATCACTAATAAAAACTTTAAAAGGTTCTCTAACGACTAGCTCATATATCTTACGATTATTATCAAACCAATTTTTGTGATTGTTAGCTGCAAGGTTTTTAAAAAACTTTAAATATTCTTTAGTAAAATATTTCACTGATATAGTTTTGAACCCTAAAGGTAGCTAGAATTTTTGAATTGAAACTAAACACTTAACTATACAACTCAAAAATATTCTACTAAAATTTAATCTAAAATGTATAAGAAACCTCACTCATAAAATTGAATTTTGGCATAGGCACCAAATTTGTTTCTGTATACTCAGTATTTAAAATATTATTTGCTTTAACACTAATTTCCCATTTATTTATATTAGATGCAAGTGCAACATCAATAAGATGATAGTTTTCTCCATTAATTCGTTCTGAATAACGATAAGATAATGATTGGTTTAGGAAAGATAAAAATTGCGTTTGCAATTGTCCTAAAATTTGGTGTTTATAAGAATTTAAACTATATCTCGATAAAGCAATATTATCATCATTATCAATAGTATCATCTAATAAAGAATATCCTAAACCTATTTGTTGTATATACTTATCAAACTTTAATGAATATTTGGCTTCAGTTTCAAAACCTTTAGTTATAAGCTCTCCGATATTTTCAGCATGCCATTTATCTTTAGTATCTTCTTTAGTCCAGTCAATTACATTGGTTGCCCTACGTGAAAAAATATTTGTATTTATTCTCAAATCTCCATATGTGGCGCGTAATCCTCCCTCAAATGTAAGTGCCTTTTCAGGTTTTAGATTAGGATTCCCACTTTCTATAGCACTTTGATAAAACAGATTTGTGTAAGTTGGGATTCTATTTGTATAACCTGAATTAAAATAGACTTTTAAATCATTAGAAAATCTATACCCAACATCTATACCAGGGTAAAAAAAAGATTTAAAATCAGAATAATGTGCTAATGCAACTCCTGGTGTAATATCTAACTGATTTTCTATGAATTGAAAACGGTGTTCAATAAAAACCGTTGTCGATAAGCGTCGATGATCTCCCAAATTATTACTTACCAAAAAACCTTGATTCAAATCAACTCCTATACCCGTTCTTCCAATATCATTTATAAAAGTTGCATCAACAGAAAAACCCACTTTATTATTAATATGCAAATTTCGATAATACTCTGGATCATATCTTAAAAACAAATACATATCTTGATTGCGACGCCAATAGATACTTGGATGTATCGTCCAGTTAGTCGTATTAAACGTTCTCTTAAGGGCAAGTAAATTTGTCTGAGTTTCTTCGTATTGATCCTTATAATCTGGACTTGCATAAAAACCATTTGCTCCAAAATCACGTTGACCATAAGTAGCTAATAATTCATATTTATTCCATTTTGTCTTTATAAAAGCACTCCAATTATCGAAATCGGTATTAAAACGATATCCTGTCGATTGCTGTTTTTTAATATGAAATTGTATTGATGCCTTATTGAGTAATTTTTGATAAGAAATCGAAGTCCCATAATTATCAAAAGAACCTGCCTTTAAACTTAGTTTTGTTTGATTATTTCTTACTGTTTTAGTAACAATGTTTATTGCTCCATTCATAGCATTCTGTCCATATATTCTGGCAGCTGCTCCTTTTATGACTTCAATGCGTTCCACATTATCTAGATCAATCATACCATTCATTGTATGATGTCCTGTTTGTAAATCATCCATTTTCACTCCATCTATCAGTAAAAGAGTTTGGTTAAAATTACCACCTCTTATATACAAATCAGATTGCATACCTTCAATACCTCTTCTTCTTACATCTACACCGATTACATTTTGCAATACTTCTCCTATTGAGGTAACTGGTAACTGTTTAATATCCTTTGCTGTAAGGACAGAAATTGTGTGTGAATTTTTAGAAAAGGGAAGTGCAAGTCGTTGTGATTTAATAATAACTTCATTAAGCTTTTGGACGGAATCAGTAGTATGTTGTGCAAATAGAATGCCTTTGAAAAAGACAAACAGCATTAGCTGAATTATAACTTTATTCATGGGGAGGGTGGGGTTAAATATACTACAAAGCTATTAAAATATATCAATAAAACAAAAAACACCAAAATTAACTTTGGTGTTTTATTGTATCTAATAATAATATTCAAAAATTAAAAAAATTATTAATTCTTGTTATACTAGCATAATTATGCCTGACCAGTTGGTCCAAAATTCATTGGAATATGTGGTTGTTTATCATAATCTTTTATTTCTCCATGCTGTTGTTCAAACTTTTTCACATTATCTGCCAAAGCTTTTACAAGACGTTTTGCATGTTGCGGAGTTAACACAATTCTAGATTTTACTTTAGCCTTAGGTCTACCCGGCATAATACTGATAAAATCTAGAACAAACTCAGATACTGAATGATTAATAATTGCTAAGTTAGAATAAGTTCCTTCTGCAATTTCATCAGGTAATTCAATATTTAATTGACCTTCTTTTTTTGGTTTGTTTTGATTACTCATCTTAATTGTTCATTTCTTGTGTTATTTCATCCATTTCTTCCTGTGACCCTACAATAAAATTGTCATAATCACGCATACCTGTTCCTGCTGGAATTCTCTTACCAACAATTACATTTTCTTTTAATCCTTCTAAATTATCGATTTTTCCACTTACAGCGGCTAAGTTTAATACTTTTGTTGTTTCTTGGAAAGAAGCAGCCGAAATAAACGATTTTGTCTGTAAAGAAGCTCTTGTTATTCCTTGCACGACCTGTTCAGCTGTTGCTGGATTAGCGTCTCTTGCTTCAATCAAATTTTTATCTACCCTACGTAGAGCAGAATTAGCATCACGCAACTGACGAGCTGTTATCAATTGACCTTCTTTTAATTCTTGAGAATCACCTTCATTTTCAATAATTTTCATTCCAAAAATTCGATCATTTTCTTCAATAAAATCATTTTTATGTACTAATTGATTTTCTAAGAATAAAGTATCTCCAGAGTCAATAATTTTTACCTTACGCATCATTTGACGTACTACTACTTCAAAATGTTTATCATTAATTTTTACACCTTGTAAACGATATACTTCTTGTATCTCATTTACTAAATACTCTTGTAATTTAGATGGGCCTTGAATACGTAAGATATCTGCTGGAGTTACAGCCCCATCAGACATTGGCATTCCTCCTCGAACAAAATCATTTTCTTGAACTAGTATTTGATTCGTTAATTTAACTAAATACTTCTTAATATCACCCGTCTTAGTTTCTACTATTATTTCACGATTTCCTCTTTTGATCTTACCGAACGACACAACACCGTCAACCTCAGTAACAATTGCAGGATTAGATGGATTTCGTGCTTCAAATAACTCTGTTACTCTTGGAAGTCCACCTGTAATATCACCTGCTTTACCAGCAGAACGAGGTATCTTAACTAAAACTTTACCTGTTTCTACTTTTTCCTCATCTTCAATATCTAAATGAGCACCAACAGGTAAGTTATAACTACGTAATACAACTCCTTTTTTATCTAAAATAATTAAAGATGGAATAATTTTTTTATTTTTAGACTCTGTAATTATTTTTTCTCTAAATCCTGTTTGTTCATCAATCTCAACCTTGAAATTAATCCCTTTTTGGATGTTCTCAAACTGAACTTTTCCAGCAAATTCAGAAATAATTACACCATTATGTGGATCCCATTTACAAACAACATCTCCTTTTTTGATACTTCTTTTTCCTTTTAAGAAATATTCTGATCCATAAGGTATATTTTTTGTACTTAAAACGATTCCAGTATTCGAATCAATGATTCGCATTTCTGCTGTTCTTGAGACTACCATATATTTGGGGTCTCCTGACTCATCTTTAGCTTCAACAGTTTTTAATTCAGAAACTTCAAATTTACCATCAAATTTTGATGTAATTTTATTTTCTTCTGACACATTACCAGCAACTCCACCAACGTGGAATGTCCGTAATGTCAACTGAGTACCTGGCTCTCCAATCGATTGTGCTGCAATAACACCAACAGCTTCCCCTTTTTGCACCATTTTATTTGTAGCTAAACTACGTCCATAACATTTCGCACAAATACCTCTTTTAGCTTCACATGTTAATGCAGAACGAACCTCAACAGTATCAATAGGTGAATTCTTAATTCTTAAAACAGCTTCATCATCAATTAAACCACCTGCTTCAACTAATATTTCATCTGTTTGCGGATGATATATATCGTGTAAAGAAATACGTCCTAAAATACGCTCTCCTAAAGATTCAACTACTTCATCATTCTTTTTTAATGCTGAAACTTCTAAACCTCGCAAAGTCCCACAATCTTTTTCATTGACAATAACATCTTGTGAAACATCAACTAAACGACGTGTTAAATAACCCGCATCAGCCGTTTTAAGTGCTGTATCAGCAAGACCCTTACGTGCACCATGGGTAGAAATAAAGTATTCTAAAATTGACAATCCTTCTTTAAAGTTAGAGATAATTGGATTTTCAATAATATCACCACCTCCTGCTGTAGATTTTTTAGGCTTAGCCATTAATCCACGCATACCTGTTAACTGACGAATTTGATCTTTTGAACCCCTAGCTCCAGAATCAAGCATCATAAATACTGAGTTAAAGCCTTGTTGATCTTCCCGTAAACGTTTCATTGACAATTCTGTCAACTCATTATTAGCAGCGGTCCAAACATCAATTACTTGATTGTATCTTTCCTTTTGACTCAATAAACCAAAGTTGTGATTTTCTATAATAGCATCAACCTTTTTTCGAGCTTCAGCAACCATAGATTCCTTTTCTTTTGGAATAATGATATCACCTAAACTAAATGATAATCCTCCTTTAAATGCGAAACTATAACCCATTTCCTTGATTTCATCTAGAAAACTAGCCGTTGTAGGAATATCAGTAACTTTCAAAATATTACCAATAATATCACGTAAAGATTTTTTATTCAACACTTCATTTATATAGCCCGCTTCTTCTGGTACTACTTCATTAAATAAAACACGACCTACAGTAGTTTCAATAATACGAGTTTCTATCTCACCATTCTCATTTAAATCTTTGGTACGTACTTTAATGCTCGCATTTAAATCTACCACCTTCTCACTAAAGGCAATTGTAACTTCTTCAGGAGAATAAAAAGTCATTCCTTCTCCTTTTACTTTATGATCTTTAGTTGACTTGCGTTCTTTTGTCATATAATACAAACCCAATACCATATCTTGTGATGGAACCGTAATTGGTGCTCCATTAGCAGGATTTAATATACTATGTGAGGCAAGTAACAACAACTGTGCTTCTAAAATTGCTTCTGGACCTAAAGGTAAATGTACCGCCATTTGATCTCCATCAAAGTCAGCATTAAAAGCTGTACAGGTCAATGGATGTAATTGAATAGCTTTACCTTCAATCATCTTAGGCTGAAACGCTTGTATACCTAATCTGTGCAAAGTTGGAGCACGATTAAGTAGTACAGGATGATTTTTAATCACATTTTCAAGGATATCCCAAACAATAGGTTCCTTACGGTCAATAATCTTCTTAGCAGTTTTTACTGTTTTTACAACTCCTCTCTCAATTAATTTACGAATAATAAAAGGTTTGTATAATTCAGCAGCCATATCTTTAGGAATACCACATTCGTGTAACTTTAAGTTAGGACCAACTACAATTACAGAACGGGCAGAGTAATCAACCCTTTTACCTAATAAATTTTGACGGAAACGTCCTTGTTTCCCTTTTAATGAATCAGATAATGATTTTAAAGGGCGATTGTTTCTTGTTTTTACAGCAGATGACTTACGCGTGTTGTCAAATAAAGAATCGACTGATTCTTGTAACATTCGTTTTTCATTACGTAAAATTACTTCAGGAGCTTTAATCTCCATTAATCGTTTTAAACGATTATTACGGATAATAACACGACGGTATAAATCATTTAAATCAGAAGTTGCAAATCGTCCTCCATCAAGTGGCACCAATGGTCGTAACTCTGGAGGAATTACTGGAACGGCTTTCATAACCATCCATTCTGGTTTATTCTCTCTATTTTTTCTCGAATCACGGAAAGCTTCTACAACATTCAAACGTTTTAGTGCTTCTGTTTTACGCTGTTTTGAGGTTTCATTATTTGCTTTGTGTCTTAATTCATAAGACAATCCATCTAAATCAAGACGTGAAAATAAGTCCACTAAACAATTTGCACCCATTTTAGCAATAAACTTGTCAGGGTCAGTTTCTTCCAAATATTGATTTTCTTGTGGTAGAGTTTCCATGATATCCATGTACTCTTCTTCAGTTAAGAAATCCATTTTTTGAATAGGTTCTCCTTCTGCATTTTTTGCGATTCCAGGCTGTATTACTACGTATCTTTCGTAGTAAATGATCATATCGAGTTTTTTAGAAGGTAAACCTAACAGATAACCCATTTTATTGGGTAAAGATTTGAAATACCAAATATGAGCAACTGGTACCACTAAATTAATATGACCTACTCGTTCTCTACGTACTTTTTTCTCCGTTACTTCTACCCCACACTTATCACATACAATTCCTTTATAACGTATTCTTTTATACTTTCCGCAAGCACATTCATAATCTTTAATAGGACCAAAAATACGTTCACAAAATAAACCATCACGTTCTGGTTTATGTGTACGATAGTTTATGGTTTCTGGTTTAATTACTTCACCTCTTGATTCTTTTAGAATCTTTTCAGGAGACATTAAACCTATAGAAATTTTATTGAATTTTTTTACTGTATATTTTTCGTTTCTTCTTGCCATAATGTTTGTTTAATTAAATGTTTTGTTTAATTAATTGAGCTTATTCATCTAGAGTAACATCTAAACCTAAACCTTTAAGTTCATGCATCAATACGTTGAATGACTCTGGCAAACCTGGTTCAGGCATAGGTTCACCTTTAACAATTGACTCATATGTTTTAGCTCTACCCATTACATCATCTGATTTCACTGTTAGGATTTCGCGTAATATACTAGAAGCACCGTAAGCTTCAAGTGCCCAAACTTCCATCTCTCCAAAACGTTGACCACCAAACTGGGCCTTACCACCTAATGGTTGTTGTGTAATAAGTGAGTATGGTCCAATTGAACGTGCATGCATCTTATCTTCAATCATATGACCTAGTTTAATCATATATATTACACCCACAGTTGCTGGTTGATCAAATCTTTCACCTGTACCACCGTCATATAAATAAGTATGTCCAAACCTTGGGACATTAGCCTTATCTGTTATTTCATTAATTTGGTCTAATGAAGCTCCATCAAAAATTGGAGTTGCATATTTTTGACCTAATTCTTGACCTGCCCATCCAAGTACAGTTTCATATATCTGTCCTATATTCATACGAGAAGGCACCCCAAGTGGATTTAATACAATATCTACTGGTGTTCCATCTTCCAAGAAAGGTAAATCTTCTTCACGAACTATACGGGCTACAATACCTTTATTACCATGACGTCCTGCCATTTTATCTCCAACTTTTAGCTTACGTTTTTTTGCAATATATACTTTAGCTAATTTAATAATCCCTTTAGCTAACTCATCACCTACAGAAATTGTAAACTTCTCTCGTCGTAAAGATCCTTGTAAATCGTTTAATTTAATCTTATAGTTGTGAATTAATTCTGAAACAAAACCATTTAGTTTAGTGTTTGTTGTCCAAGTACCTTTGGTCAGGTGTGCAAAATCTTCTACTTTCCCTAACATCTTCAAAGTGTATTTCTTACCTTTAGGTAGAATATCTTCTCCTAAATCATTTTGTACTCCTTGGCAAGTTTTACCATTTACTAATTTAAAAAGTTTTTCAATTAAACGTCCTTTAATATCAGCAAATTTTGTTTCAAATTCATTCTCTAATTTTACAATATCAATTTTATCTTTAGCTCTTTTGCTCTTATCCTTAACTGCAATTTGAAAAAGTTTTTTGTCAACAACTACCCCGTGTAGAGATGGTGAAGCCTTTAGAGATGCGTCCTTGACATCACCTGCTTTATCGCCAAAAATAGCACGTAAAAGCTTTTCTTCTGGAGTAGGATCGGATTCTCCTTTTGGTGTAATTTTACCAATAAGAATATCACCCGGTTTTATCTCTACACCAATACGAATCATCCCATTTTCATCTAAATCTTTCGTAGCTTCTTCACTAACATTAGGAATATCATTTGTAAGCTCTTCAGCACCTAACTTAGTATCTCTAACATCTAATGAATATTCATCTATATGAATAGAAGTAAAGATATCTTCTCGTACTACTCTTTCAGATATTACGATGGCATCCTCAAAATTAAATCCTTTCCATGGCATAAAGGCAACTTTCAAATTACGACCTAATGCTAATTCTCCATTTTCTGTTGCATAACCTTCACAAAGTACTTGTCCTTTTTCTACTCTATCACCTTTTTTAATAATTGGTTTTAAGTTAATTATTGTACTCTGATTTGTTTTACGAAATTTAGTTAATTTATAAGTAACCTCATCTGGATCAAAACTTACAGAGCGAATATCATCAGAACGATCATACTTAATAGTAATCTTTTCAGAATCTACATACTCAACTTTTCCTTTATCTTCTGCATTAATTAAAATACGTGAATCTTTTGCTACTCGTCTTTCCAAACCAGTACCAACAATTGGCGACTCAGGTTTCATAAGAGGTACCGCTTGACGCATCATATTTGATCCCATCAACGCACGGTTGGCATCATCATGTTCTAAGAAAGGAACTAAAGACGCAGAAATTGACGCAATTTGGTTTGGTGAAACATCCATATAGTTTACCTCTTCTGGTCCTACTACAGGGAAATCTCCTTCCTCACGTACAATTACACGAGAATCTATAAACTTACCTTTTTCATCAATTTGTAAATTAGATTGTGCAATCTTCATTTCCTCCTCTTCTTCTGCACTTAAATAAATTGGTTCGTTTGTTGAATCTACAACTCCATTTTCTACTTTTCGATAAGGCGTTTCAATAAAACCAAGGTTATTTACTTTTGCATAAACAGCCAATGATGAAATCAAACCAATATTTGGTCCTTCTGGAGTTTCAATTGGACACAATCTTCCATAATGTGTAAAGTGCACATCACGTACCTCAAATCCTGCTCGCTCTCTCGACAAACCACCTGGTCCTAATGCAGAAAGACGTCTTTTATGCGTGATTTCAGCAATAGGATTGGTTTGATCCATAAATTGAGATAACTGATTCGTTCCGAAGAAAGAATTAATAACTGATGAAAGTGTCTTAGCATTAATTAAGTCAATTGGCGTAAACACTTCATTGTCACGTACATTCATTCGTTCACGAATAGTACGAGCCATACGAGATAGACCAACTCCAAATTGATTTGCTAATTGTTCACCAACTGTACGTACACGACGGTTTGACAAGTGGTCAATATCATCTACCTCAGCTTTTGAGTTAATTAACTCAATTAAATATTTTATAATAGTTGTGATATCTAACTTAGTCAATACACGTTCGTTGATATCTACATTTAAATTTAATTTTTTATTCATTCTGTAACGTCCAACTTCACCTAAGTTGTAACGTTGTTCTGAGAAGAATAATTTATCTATAATTCCTTTTGCCGTATCATAATCTGGCGGTTCAGAATTACGTAACTGTCTATAAATATGTTCAACAGCTTCTACTTCAGAGTTTGTGGGATCTTTTTGTAGTGTATTATGAATAATTGCATAATCCGCTTGTAAGTTATCCTCTTTATGTAAAAGAATTGTACTAGAACCTGATTCAATAATATCATCAATATGTTCTTTTTCTAGTACAGTATCTCTATCAAAAATTATTTCATTACGTTCGATGGAAACGACCTCTCCCGTATCTTCATCAACAAAGTCCTCAAACCATGTCTTCAAAATACGAGCTGCTGTTTTTCTTCCTAAAACTCTTTTAAGTCCAGCTTTTGAAACTTTTATTTCTTCAGCAAGATCAAATATTTCTAAAATATCCTTATCACGTTCATATCCGATTGCACGGAATAATGTGGTAACAGGTAATTTCTTCTTACGATCGATATATGCATACATCACATGGTTAATATCTGTTGCAAATTCAATCCAAGATCCTTTAAAAGGAATTACTCTTGCCGAATATAGTTTAGTACCATTAGCATGAAAAGATTGTCCAAAAAACACACCTGGTGAACGATGTAATTGAGAGACAATAACACGTTCTGCTCCATTAATAACAAATGAACCACTATCTGTCATATAAGGTATTGCACCCAAATAAACATCTTGAACAACTGTTTCAAAATCTTCGTGTTCAGGATCAGTACAATATAATTTTAAACGTGCTTTTAAGGGTACACTATAGGTTAATCCTCTTTCTATACACTCTTGAATAGAGTATCGTGGTGGATCAACAAAATAGTCAAGAAATTCTAATACAAACTGATTACGTGTATCGGTAATAGGAAATATTTCCGAAAAAGTTTTATATAAACCCTCGTTATCACGCTCTTCTGCTTTAGTTTGTAGTTGGAAAAAATCCTGAAATGATTTAACTTGTATATCTAAAAAGTCAGGATACTCAGTGGTTAATTGTGCTGTTGCAAAATTAATTCTTTCAGTTGCTGTGTGAGTTGCCAATGGAAAAATAGTTTATAATTAGAAAAGAACGAATATATACGCAAAATAGTTTAGGTCAATTCCGACCAATCGGAATGACCTAAACTTTTATTATTTAGGACTAAAAAAAGCTTATTTAAGCTCTACTTCTGCTCCTGCTTCTTCTAAAGATTTTTTCAAGCCTTCTGCTTCATCTTTAGATACACCTTCTTTAACTGGTGCTGGTGCACTATCAACTACGCCTTTGGCTTCTTTTAAACCAAGACCTGTTAATTCTTTCACCAATTTTACTACTGCTAGTTTGGATTGTCCTGCTGCTGTTAAGATAACATCAAATTCAGTTTGCTCTTCTCCAGCATCACCATCAGCACCGCCTGCAGCTGGACCAGCCACAACAGCTGCTGCTGCTGGCTCAATACCATACTCATCTTTTAATATATCTGCCAACTCATTCACCTCTTTTACAGTAAGGTTGACTAATTGTTCTGCGAAATCTTTTAAATCTGCCATTTTACTTAGTTTTAAAATTTTGTTTATTAGTTTATTTAGTGTGTGTGTTAATTCTATTTATCAGATAAAGTTTTTAATATACCTGATAATTTACTACCACCTGATTGTAATGCTGAAATAACATTTTTAGCAGGAGACTGTAATAATGCAATGATATCTCCGATTAATTCTTCTTTTGACTTAATGTTAACTAGAGTGTCTAGTTGATCATCACCTACATAAATAGCTTCTTCAATAAAAGCTCCTTTTAAAATAGGTTTGTCAGATTTTTTACGAAAATCTTTGATAACTTTTGCTGGTGCATTTCCAGTTTCTGAAATTAATACTGAGGTGTTTCCTTTTAATATTTCTGGTAATTCACCAAAGTCTTTATCAGTTTTCTCCATTGCTTTTGCTAGCAATGTATTTTTAACCACCGATAATTTAACATTTGCTTTAAAACAAGCTCTTCTTAAATTTGAAGTGCTTGAAGCATCTAATCCTGATATATCTGCCAAGTATATAATATTATTGTCAGTCAGGACATTTGTCAAATCGGTTATAACTTGTGATTTTTCTTCTCTTGTCATTTGATTATGATTTTAACGAACTTAAATTGACTTAACATCAATATCAATACCTGGACTCATTGTACTAGACATGAATACACTTTTCATATATTCACCTTTAGCTGTCGCAGGTCTTAGTTTTATGATGGTTTGTAATAACTCATTTGCATTTTCAGCAATCTTATTGGCGTCAAAGGAAACTTTACCAATTCCTGCATGTATGATTCCAGTTTTATCAACTTTAAAGTCAATTTTACCAGCTTTTACAGCAGCAACTGCTTTTCCAATTTCCATTGTAACCGTACCTGTTTTTGGGTTAGGCATTAATCCTCTAGGTCCTAAAACTCTACCGAGTGGTCCTAATTTACCCATAACACTAGGCATTGTAACAATAACGTCAACGTCTGTCCAACCTTCCTTAATCTTTTTAAGGTATTCATCTAAACCGACATAATCAGCACCAGCTTCTTTTGCTTCTGCTTCTTTATCGGGTGTAACTATAGCCAAAACTTTTACATCTTTACCTGTTCCGTGTGGTAATGAAACCACTCCTCTCACCATTTGATCAGCTTTTCTAGGATCTACATCTAATCTTATTGCTAAATCTACTGTAGCATCAAAATTTACTGTAGTAATCTCTTTTACTAATTTAGCTGCCTCATCTAATGAGTATTGGGTATTATCAAGTTTGGAATGTGCTACTTTTTGTTTCTTAGTTAATTTTGCCATTTTAAAATAATGCTTTAATTAATTAAAAAGGAGCTATTCCTTTTACTTTGATTCCCATAGAACGAGCTGTACCTGCCATCATTTTCATTGCAGATTCTACAGTAAATGCATTTAAATCTACCATTTTACCTTCAGCGATTGTTCTTAATTGATCCCAAGTAACTGTTGCTACTTTGTCTCTATTTGGTTCACCTGATCCTTTTTTAATTTTGGCTGCTTCTAATATTTGGACAGCCGCAGGAGGTGTTTTTACAACAAAATCAAATGATTTATCTTTGTAAACATTTATTACCACCGGTAATATTTTCCCTTGTTTGTCCTGAGTTCTAGCATTAAACTGCTTACAGAACTCCATAATATTAACACCAGCCGCACCTAAAGCAGGACCTACAGGTGGTGAAGGGTTTGCAGCGCCTCCACGTACTTGTAGTTTTACAACCTTTGATACTTCTTTTGCCATTCTAATTGTTTAAAAATTATGATTTATACTCATTTTGGAAGCTTAGAGTTAAATCTATTTACTAATGTAACACTTATTATATTTTTTCAACTTGCATATAACTTAGCTCTAATGGTGTTTTCCTTCCGAAAATCTTTACCATTACTTCTAGTTTACGTTTCTCTTCATGTATTTTCTCGATTGTTCCTTCGAAACCATTGAAAGGTCCATCAATTACCTTAACCGATTCCCCCTCAATAAATGGAATAACAACATTTTCATTTGCTATGGCCAATTCATCAACCTTACCTAACATTCTATTAATTTCAGCCTGTCTTAATGGAACAGGATCACCACCTTTAACTTCACCTAACATTCCAATTACTCCAGGTATTGCCCTAATTATATGTGGTATTTCTCCACTCAAATTAGCTTGTATTATTACATATCCCGGAAAATAAACACGTTCTTTATTATACTTTTTTCCATTCCTTATTTGTATCACCTTTTCAGTAGGAACTAATACAGTTTCTATATAATCAGATAAGTTTAAGCGTGTAATTTCGGTTTCAAGATAATTTTTTACTTTATTCTCTTGACCTCCAACGGCTTTAACTACATACCATTTTTTTACAAAATCAGACATAAGTTTGATTTAAAATAATTGGAATAAATTTTTCAATAAAGTTTGGAATACTTTATCTGCTGCAAAAACAGCTAAAGCAAACAAAACTGTAAAAATCGCAACCACTACGGTGGATTTCTGCGCTTCTTCCCAAGAAATCCAGGTCATATTATCCCTCAATTCCTTAAATGATTCTTTAACATATGTTCCTAAGTTCATTTGTTTATCTATTTTGTATATTCTTAGAATTCCCTTGAATTAATCTACTTCATTTTTCTCATGTGGAGAGGCTTCCTTCGACTCGCTTACACTCGCTCAGGATAAACTTCTCACCATCATCATTCTACTTCATTTTGCACGGGTGGAGAGGCTCGAACTCCCGACACCTAGTTTTGGAGACTAGTGCTCTACCAACTGAGCTACACCCGTATAAATATGTGCTTTAAAACACATATTTTATATACAACACAAGGTATCCCGTTAAAACAGGACACCTTTGTGATATTATATACTAGGGTACTTATTAGTCTACCATTTCTGTGACCTGACCAGCACCTACAGTTCTACCACCTTCACGAATTGCAAAACGTAAACCTACGTTAAGTGCAATTGCTTGATGTAACTCAACAGAAATTGTTAAGTTATCGCCAGGCATTACCATCTCTACACCATCAGGTAACATAATAGTACCTGTAACGTCTGTGGTTCTTACATAAAACTGTGGACGATAGTTGTTATGGAATGGTGTATGACGACCACCCTCTTCTTTTTTAAGAATATAAACCTCAGCCTTAAATTTAGCATGAGGAGTTACAGAACCTGGTTTGCAAAGAACCATACCTCTACTAACTTGATTTTTATCGATACCTCTTAATAAAAGACCTACATTATCACCAGCTTCACCTCTATCTAATATTTTACGGAACATTTCAACTCCAGTAACAGTAGAAGTTAATTTTTCAGCTCCCATACCAATAATATCAATCGCATCACCAGTTAAAGCAATACCAGACTCTATACGACCTGTAGCGACAGTACCACGACCTGTTATCGTAAATACATCTTCTACTGGCATTAAGAAATCTTTATCAATATCTCTTTTAGGTAATTTAATCCACTCATCAACAGCATCCATCAATTCCATGATTTTATCTTCCCATTCTGCTTCACCATTCATAGCACCTAAAGCAGAACCTGAAATTACAGGTGTATTATCACCATCATATTCATAGAAAGAAAGTAATTCTCTTACTTCCATATCTACCAATTCTAGTAACTCTTCATCATCAACCAAATCCACTTTATTTAAGAATACAACCATACTTGGAATACCAACTTGTCTTCCTAATAAGATATGTTCACGAGTTTGAGGCATTGGTCCGTCAGTTGCGGCCACCACTAGTATAGCACCATCCATTTGAGCAGCACCAGTTACCATATTCTTTACATAATCCGCGTGACCTGGACAGTCAACGTGTGCATAGTGACGATTTGCTGTTTGGTACTCAACATGAGCTGTATTAATTGTAATACCTCTTTCTTTCTCTTCGGGAGCATTGTCAATTTGATCAAAGTCCGTAATTTCAGATAGACCTTTTTTAGCCAATACCATTGTTATGGCAGCTGTCAAAGTTGTTTTTCCGTGATCGACGTGTCCAATTGTTCCAATATTTAAATGTGGTTTGGACCGATCAAAAGTTTCTTTAGCCATAATTACTTGTTTTTACTTAGTTTATATTAGTGTTAATCTTAAAAATTCAATTTTATTCTTTAATCTATAAAATGTGAGCCAACGACGGGACTCGAACCCGTGACCCCTTCCTTACCATGGAAGTGCTCTACCAACTGAGCTACGTCGGCAGGTATTATCAAACAAAAACACCTATATATATGTACTTTTAATATATAAGTTCTTTACTATTGACAAACTAGAGCGGGAGACCGGGCTCGAACCGGCGACAATCAGCTTGGAAGGCTGAAGCTCTACCAACTGAGCTACTCCCGCTTAAAATCTCTTACAAGATTTAATGTGGTGGGAGAAGGATTCGAACCTTCGAAGGCTTAGCCAGCAGATTTACAGTCTGCCCTCGTTGACCGCTTGAGTATCCCACCCTTTATTTTAAAGAACCTTATGAAAGTTATACTTTCATAATCTAAATTTAGATTAAAAAATTCTAAATTTTTGAGCCGATAGAGGGACTCGAACCCACGACCTGCTGATTACAAATCAGCTGCTCTAGCCAGCTGAGCTACATCGGCCTATAAAAAAACAAACCGCTTTTTCAAACGGTCTGCAAATTTATAAAGTTTTATTAAAAGCACAAAACTTTTTACTCTATTTTTTTTTGATTTCTAATTATGCTTTTCTCTTTGTTTTTCTTTATGTCTTTTTAAGGTCTTTTTCATTGTTGTAACTGCTTGAAGTAAAGCATCTTCAAATGAATATGATGTCTTTTTTACTACTGGGTCATCTCCTGGAATTCCCAAGCGAATTTCAAGCTCTTTATTATCTCTTTGACTTGTTTTTTGTACTTTTAAATAAACTCGTGCTTCAATTATATGATCATAAAACCTCAAAAGACCTTTTACTTTTTCCTCAATTAGTTGAATTAAATCTTTATCTGCATTAAAATTGACTGCTTGCACTTGTACTTTCATAATATGATTTTTAGATTTATAATTATAACGTAAAGTTACAAATAATCTTTGTAAAAAAAAATTGAACTGAGTATTTTTAAGCAAGTTTTTCTATAAAATATTACCTATTAAAAATTATTATCTAAGATATATCGATTTACTTTTTTTATTTATTCCTGGGATGTGCTTTTTTATACACTTCTTTAATATGAGATAAACTACTTTGTGTATAGATCTGAGTTGAGGCCAAGCTAGAATGACCTAATAATTCTTTAACTGCATTTAAATCAGCTCCTTCATCTAATAAATGAGTGGCAAACGCATGACGTAAAATATGTGGGCTTTTTTTATCTTTAGTACTAATTAATTTAAAATAATTTTTTACTGTTTTATATACCAATGAATCATATACTGGTTTCCCCTTTAATGTCAATAATAAATGTTGATTATCTGAATATAATTCGCTCCTTAACTTCATATATTTATGTATCAATCCAATTGTATAATTTAAAAGGGGTATATAACGCTCTTTATTTCTCTTGCCTAAAACCTTAATTGTTTTATTATCAATATTAACATCTGAACATTTTAAAGCAATTAATTCAGCCCTGCGCATTCCTGTTGTATATAATAATTCGATTATTAAATAATCTCTAAGCTCATTAAAATTATCAGTTTTATTAAAAAAATGAATAATCTCATTTAGTTCTTTTTTTGAAAAAGGTGTAATCGCTTTTCGTTGAACTTTTAACAAACGATGACCTGATAAAGGGTTCTTGTCAATATCTCCTATTTTTTCTAAAAATTTATAAAATGATTTTAAAGCACTAATTTTTCTATTAACACTTTGATTTGACATGCCTTTATTAACTAAACTCACTATCCATAATCTTATTTGTCCATAAGATACATCTGAAAAACAATCTGTATTGTAAGTAGAAAGTAGAAAATTTTGAAAAGTGTCAATATCTTTCTTATATGCTAAAAGAGTATGCTTTGAATATCCTTTTTCATATTTTAAATAATCAATAAATTTAACTATAGGCATAAAAAAACCGTTAGAATTACAAAGTTACAAAAAGACCTTGAATATCTCTAACGGAATGATTTTATAAGTACAAAAAACTAAGCTTGCTCTTCAGTAGTTCTTTTGCGTTGAACGTAAGTTGCTTTAATGTTTTGAGCACGTTTTATTACTGATGGCTTATTAAATTGTTTTTTGCTACGTAATGTGCGCATTGTTTTTGTTCGGTCAAACTTTCTTTTAAACCTTTTTAAAGCTCTATCGATATTTTCACCGTCTTTTACTGGTATAATTAACATAGTTGGGCACCTCCTTCCATACTGTTCTTTTAATTGTTAAATTTTCGGACTGCAAATGTACTATTATTTTACAATTCCCCAACATCTATCCATATAATTTTTTGTTTTTTACATTGTAATTTGAATTATTAAATACTGGAAATATGAAATTCAAAACAATTATAAAATCTTATTCTAAATACTTTTATTATTTTTACTAATTCTAGTAACAAAATTTAATCAAAAAAATAACGCAATAAATTATATAATGAGAAAAGGAACCTGGAACGTCATCGGTATAATGAGTGGAACTTCTTTAGATGGAGTGGATTTAGCTTATATAAAATTTGATTTTGACAAAATATTCAGTTATAAAATTATTAAAACTGATACAATTCCATATACAAATGATTGGAAAAAGAAACTAAATGACGCATTTACTGCTTCTGCATTGGAAATTACGTATCTAAATGTAACTTATGGCAAATATTTAGGGAAACTAGTCAATGATTTTATCAGCAAGAATAATATAAATAATATTGATTTTGTAGCTTCTCACGGTCACACTATTTTTCACAATCCTACTAAGGGATTTACACTTCAAATTGGTGATGGTGCCACCCTAGCACAAACATGTAAGCAAAAAGTAGTCTGTGATTTTAGATCTCAAGATATTGCCATGGGTGGGCAAGGTGCACCACTAGTACCAATTGGAGATAAACTACTTTTCTCCACATACGATTACTGCATCAATATTGGTGGATTTGCTAATATTTCATCAGATAAAGATAGTGAACGCCAAGCCTTTGATATTTGTCCAGCAAACATTGTATTGAACCATTATACTCGAAAAATTGGACTTGAATATGATGACAAAGGCCAAATGGCTGAAACTGGTGTTTTAAATTTAAAACTACTTACTGCTTTAAATTCAATACCCATATATCAAAACAAACTTTCTATGGGTAATGAAATAATTGTTTCTGATTTTATTCCGCTTATAGATTCATTTAAACTTTCTCTAGAAGATATTTTACATACACATACAGAACATATTGCATTAAAAATCGCAAAAGAACTCAGACCTAATTCTACGGCATATATCACTGGCGGTGGTGCATTTAATGATTTCTTAATCAAGAGAATTAAGGCACATACAACATCTAATATAATTATTCCAGAAAGCACATTAATCAATTATAAAGAAGCTTTAATTTTTGGTTTTTTAGGATTACTT
>JAUVBX010000046.1 GCA_030590985.1 Lutibacter sp.
ATTTCTTTACTTTGCGAATCACCCATTTTGTGTTTTATAATTAATTAGTTTTCAGCTGATTAAAACAGTATTCCATGTGGAATTACACACCTGCAAATATAGTTAATAATTTTGAGACTAAAAAACATATAGGTCTTTATTTTAATTATTCACAACGACAAGATATGCTTCCGTTTTGATGAAGTATATCATACGATAAGCAAGTACGAAGTACGATAAAATAAACGATAAAATCAAGGAATTGTAGCCCCGTGATACAAAATAATACTACGCTATTGTATTTACCTGAGTATGAAAAATTGATAGCTATCAAAATCTCAATCAATTATTGTATTTTTGAAAAAATATAATTAACAATGCTGACAATTAGTATCCTTAGAAATAAACTAAAAGTAGTTTTTCTTTCCACAGTAGTAATCCTTCTCAGTCTCGCAAATGCTAGTGCCCAACAACCTGACCCACTACAAACTGATGATTATAAAGCCCAAGAAAAATGGGTAGATAGTATATTGCAACAAATGACTATCCGTCAAAAAATCGGACAACTCTTCATGGCATCTGCCTATTCTAATAAAGATGCAGAACACGAAGCTTTTATTAAAAAACTAATAAATGAATACGAAATAGGAGGCCTTGTTTTTATGCAGGGAACTCCTTTTAAACAAGCCAAACTCACTAATTTTTACCAATCAATATCTAAAGTACCTTTACTAATGGCTTTTGATGGTGAATGGGGTCTTAATATGCGAATCGACAGTACCTATCGCTTCCCTTGGAATATGACATTAGGTGCTATTCGAAACAACCAATTATTAGAGGAACTAGGACATCGTATTGGTGTTCAGCACAAAAGATTGGGAATACACGTAAATTTTGCACCAGTAATAGATATAAATACCAATCCTAACAACCCGATAATTGGGAATCGTTCCTATGGTGAAGACAAATATAATGTTACTCAAAAAGCAATTGCATTTACCAAAGGCATGCAGGCTGAAGGTGTATTGGCTTGCGGTAAACATTTTCCTGGACACGGCGATACCGATATGGATTCACATAAAACTTTACCTAGTATTTTGTTTGATTCAATTCGAATTGATTCCATAGAATTATATCCCTATAAAAAATTATTTGAAACAAAAATGGGAAGTGTGATGACTGCACATTTAAGTATTCCTAGTTTAGAAAAAAATAAACTCATACCGAGTTCTATTTCTAAAAAAATCGTCACAGATTTACTACTAGATAAGCTAGGGTTTAATGGACTCATTTTTACAGATGCCCTTAATATGAAAGGTGCCGCCAATTTTGCTCAACCTGGTGAAATAGATTTAGCCGCTTTTTTAGCAGGAAACGATGTGCTATTATTTTCGCAAGATGTTCCAAAATCTATGGAGCTTATTCAAAAAGCTTTTGATGAAAAACAATTTACAGAAGCACGATTAGATTATTCAGTTCGTAAAATTTTAAAGACAAAATATTGGTCAGGGCTTCAAAACTATCAAAAAATTAGTCTTACGAATCTTAATACGGATCTAAATACTATTAATGATGATGTACTACACCGAAAGTTGGTAGACCAATCTATAACATTAATAAAAAAGAGTGCTATTTATCCTATAAAAAATGTGCAACTAAAGATAGCCTATTTTAAATTAGGCGATGCTGATGCTGATAATACGCCATTTATTGAGATGTTGAGACAATACACTTCAATTTCTGTAATAAAAACAAAGGATCAAAAAAATTTATTAGGCAAATTTAAAGATTTTGACATAGTGATTATTGGCTATCATAAATCAAACGCGCATCCATGGAAAAGTTACAAATTCACATCTGATGAAGTTAGGTTATTAAATAAAATTGCTAAAAAAAATAAAATTATTCTATCAATATTAGCAAGTCCATATAGTTTGTTACAAATAAAAGATTTTAAAAATATTGAATCGATTGTTATCGGTTATCAAAACTCAATATTTGCACAAGAATTAACGGCACAAAAAATATTTGGTGCTTTGGAGACTAAAGGAAAACTACCAGTAAGTATTGGCGATCATTTTCCAGAAGGATACGGATTATTCTCGCATAGTTTAAAACGTTTATCATACGGAATTCCAGAAGAAATGGGCATGAGTACACAAATATTACAGCGTATAGATTCAATAGCGAATGAAGTGATATCACAAAAAATGGCACCGGGCATGCAAGTATTAGTAGCACGTCACGGTAAAGTAGTGTATCATAAAAGTTTTGGCTACTTTACTTTTGACAAAAAACAAAAAGTTAAAAAAACCGATGCATACGATTTAGCCTCAATAACAAAGATTTTGGGCGGCTTACCACTGATAATGAAAGCCGAAGAAGAAGGAAAATTTAACTTAGATGATACAATGGGCATGCATATGTCTTTATTAAAAGGTACAAATAAAGATACCATAAGCATTCGAAAAGCGCTAGCTCATAACGGACAGCTAAAACCGTGGATTCCATACTATATCAACACTTTAGATAGCATTACAAAAAAACCACTCCCTATGTATTATCGTGATAAACCTTCAAAGGAGTTCGGTATTAAAATTACTGAAAAATTATATTTACGAAGTGATTATCAAGACACAATATACCAGCGTATAGCTGATTCTAAGCTTCGTGAAACCACAGGATATAAATACAGCGGACTTATCTTTTACCTTATAAAAGATTATATTCAAAAAACTTATAAAAAGGACATGGATTCATTAGATGATTCATGGTTTTATGAACCACTAGGAGCTAGCAGTTTAACATATAATCCATTAAAAAAGTATACTAAAGAACATATCGTTCCAACAGAACATGATGATTACTTTAGACAACAGTTATTACAAGGAACTGTACACGATATGGGAGCAGCTATGATGGATGGTGTGAGTGGTAATGCCGGGCTTTTTGGAAATAGCAATGATATTGCCAAAATGATGCAGATGTATTTGCAAGGTGGTTTTTATGGTGGTAAACGCTATTTTAAATCTCAAACTATTGACAAGTTTAACACTAGATATTACAAAAAAGATTCCGTTCGTCGTGGTTTAGGTTTTGACAAACCACAACTAAATCCTAAAGTATTAGCTACTTGCGGTAGTGTTTCCGAGAATAGTTTTGGACATAGCGGTTTTACCGGCACATATACTTGGGCTGACCCTGAGACAGGTTTGTTGTTTGTTTTTCTATCAAATCGTGTATATCCTAATATGGGAAACACCAAATTAGTTAAGGAAGATATCCGTACTAAAACACAACAAATAGTGGTAGATGCTATACTGAAGGATTAGATTATTTGGTTTTGTAAACTAGCATTTAATCACTATTGAAATAAACAGCATTTATATTACAAACTAACTATTAAAACAAAACAACTACCTTTGTTAACCAACTTAAAACCAAATTTTTTAATAAATATTATTTAAAAATGAAAAAAAATACACCGCAAGAAACACAAGTTGAAGAGCTCTTTACCAATCCTGAACCATGGGAAAGATGGGAAAATAAACTTGTAATTTGGAGTATTATAGCAGCAATTATAAGTCTATTTATTCTTGGAATTCTTATTAACTGGCTTATTCTATAAAGCTATGCAATTAGATTTTACGCTAACTTTTACTGAAAATCAATGGGTTTGCTATAATAGTACTTTTAAAACCTTAGCAAATACTCTTGATGAAATTGATGATAATATTGAAAAATACATTCGTGAAAAGCATCAAAATGGTGTTTTTAAAGTAAAAATGTTTTTTGATTTTGATCGTTTTCCTCTTTGGCATAGACAATATATGCCACATTACTTTAATCGAGATTTAACCTTTGATATAAATTAACCAACCTAAACAAAATCTTATGAGTACTACGAATAAAAAATGGTATAGTGGCATGTTAAGCACCGAAGATTGGTGGTCAGCATGGCTAGGCCTATTCTTTTTCGCCCTAGGTCTACTTAGTATATGGGGCCTAGATGCAGTAGGATGGATTGCCAAACCAAAAACTTGGGAATTTTCTAATTTGATGCAAGATTTTTCTTGGTCGAAACTTATAAAAACATCTTCTAAAGAATATACTCTTCATCCTTTAATATCATTATTAGTAACTTATATCATCTTTACTGGTCTAACAAGTATTGGTGCTTATTTTCAAAAATTAAATTTAAAAAAATACCTTACTGGATTTACTGTAATATTTGCAATAACGTGGTTTGCATGGATTGTAGGTCACGAAGCACATTTTAATGCCATAAACGCTGTCGTAAAAGGTAAAAATCAATACGAAGCTTTTGATTTAACTTGGGGTTTACAACTAGGAGGTGGTTTTTCATATATGTTAGCCTTAGCAATTGGTTTAGCTATTGGAAATTTCTTTAAAGACTTTGCCGATAAAATTCGTGAAGCAGCAAAACCTGAGTGGTTTATAAAAACTGCCATTGTTTTATTAGGTATAAAACTGGGTATGATGACTATACAAGCTGCTGGTTTTGCCTATGAATTAGCTCTTGCTGGAGCAGCTGCTGCTTTTGTAGCTTATTTACTTTTTTGGCCAGTTATTTATTACGTCGGCAGAAAATTCTTTAAACTAAATAGAGCCTCTGCTGCAGTATTATCTTCTGGGATATCCATTTGTGGTGTATCTGCTTCTATTGCTACCGCAGGAGCTATTAAAGCCAAACCTATTATTCCTATTGCCGTATCTACCTTAATTGTAGTTTATGCAATGTTTGAATTGGTTATACTACCACCATTATATACCAATATTGCACCAAGTCATCCAATAGTAAATGGAGCCGCAATGGGTATGACTGTAAAAACTGATGGAGCTGATGCTGCTGCTGGTGCAATTTTAGATGAACTAATGGTCTCTAAGCACTTAAAAACTCATGATGAGCAATGGGAAGAAGGTTGGATATTGAGTGCCGCAATTCTTACCAAAATTTGGATTGATGTATTTATTGGAATTTGGTCATTTATATTAGCAATTGTTTGGATTCGTAATGTTGAAAACAAAAAACATAAAGAAAAAATCCCTTGGTCCGAAATATGGTTCCGATTCCCAAAATTTGTTCTTGCCTATATGCTGGTATGGATCATTTACTTGGGAATGATGTATTTCTCCCCCGATGTACTACCCGATGCTAAAATTGGGGGCAACATAGTACAAGGAACCTTTAGAAAATTTATGTTTATGCTTACTTTCTTAAGTATAGGTGTTATTACTGATTTTGGAAAATTAAAAGGTATGGGCAGATTAGCTTTACTATATGCTTTGGCTTTATTTGTATTTATAGCTCCTGTTGCTTATTTAGTAGCCTATATTTTCCACCATGGAATGATGCCTCCTTTGGCGCAATAGTATATAAAACATCAAGTTTTAAAAGCCAAAAAATTATTTTTTGGCTTTTTTTATTAAAATTAGTTTAGTTAGTATCCCAGTGAGTAAAATATCCAATTGTGTTTGTAAAGTAGATTTTCTATTGTAAAAAACAAAGAAAAATGATTATAAAGCATTAATCACATTTTTTCAAATGCTTTTTTCTAGCTACTTTTACACAGAACATTTAAAATAATATTAAAAAATAATTAAAAATGAGAAACTTAATATTCCTGGTAGTTTTTATTTCATTTAAGTCAATTTATTCACAAAATATATCTGAAAGAATTATAAAAACAGAAGTAAACGAAGTAACCGTTTTTATAGAAGGAGCACAAATATCTAGACAAAAAACAATAGATTTAAAATCAGGGGAGACTATTCTAAAATTTGTTGATTTATCACCATTTATTGATGCCAAAAGCATTCAGGTCAAATTAAGTGGCGACGCAATAATTTTATCAGTAAATCATCAAAAAAATTATATTGACAAATTAGAAAAATCCAAAGAACTTACCGATTTAGAAAATGAACTTATAGCAATTAATGATAAAATAAGAATAGAAAAAACATATAAAGAGATTATTGCAGATGAATTATCATTCCTTCGAGAAAACAGAAATATTGGAGGAAAAAACCAAGAACTAAGTCTTGATAATTTAAAACGTACATCTAATTTTTACAACCTAAAAATAACTGATTTAAAACTGGATAATATTAAAAGAGATAAAAACTTAATAAACTTGAATGAAGAAAAAAGTAAATTTAAAAAACAAATCAACACCATAACATCAAAGAAAGAATATGCTAAGAGTGAGATAATTGTAAAACTAAAAACTATAAAATATTCTAAACTAAAGATTCAATTATCATATTTAGTTGGTAATGCAGGCTGGTTACCTAGCTACGATATTCGTGCTAAAAATGTTAAGCAACCTCTAGAATTAACTTACAAAGCAAATGTTAAGCAAGATACAAAGGTCGATTGGAAAAATGTGAAATTGAAGTTATCATCTGCAAATCCAAATATATCAGGTGTAGCTCCTGAATTAAAAACTTATTTTTTAAACTATCACACAACTCCCCCAATATATAATCGAACTGGTAATTTAGCTTCTGGGATTGTTTCTGGTATAGTTACAGATAATATGGGACCATTACCCGGTGTCTCTGTATTAGTTAAAGGGACTACGATAGGAACAGAAACAGATTTTGATGGTCACTATTCAATATTATTACCTAATGAAAATAGTGTTTTGGTCTTTTCATATATAGGGATGGAAACCAAAAATATTTTAGCAACGAATTCTATCCATAATATTATACTTCAACCAAATGAAGATATGGTTTTAGATGAAGTAGTTGTAACGGCTTATGGAACGGGCAATAAATTAAGATCATTAACTTCAAAGCTAAAGGGAAAAGTAGCTGGGTTAAAAAGTGACAAATCGGAAGAATATTCTATCCCAATAATAAAAGTTGAAAATCAAACTAGCGTCAATTTTGAAATTGATATGCCCTATACAGTATTATCTGATAATAAAAGTTACTCTGTAAATATGATAAATTACAGTTTACCGTCTGATTACACGTATTATTGTGTACCAAAAATTGAAGAAGATGCCTTTTTAATTGCAAGCATAAATGATTGGGAACAGTATAATCTGCTGGAAGGAGAAGCAAATATCTTTTTTGAAGACACTTATGTTGGTAAAACATTATTGGATGTCCGTTATGCTTCAGACACCTTAAATATTTCACTTGGTCGAGATAAAAATGTCAGTGTTAGCAGAAAAAAAGTGACTGATTACAAATCAAAAAAGTTTATTGGATCTAAAAAAGAGGAAATTAGAGATTGGAGTATTAATGTAAAAAACAATAAATCTGAAAAAATTAATATAATTATTTTTGACCAAGTACCTGTTTCGACACTTGATGAAATAAAAGTTGAAATTCTTGACTTATCAAAAGGAAAACGAAATGCAAAAACAGGTGTAATTAAATGGTCTTTCAACTTAGAACCAAATAAAAAACGAATTATTGATTTAAAATATTTAGTAAAGTATCCTAAAAACAGGAATTTACTTGTTGAATAAGAATTTAAAACTGATGAGAATAATTAGTTTAGTCATATTGTTTCTTTTTTTTGGAATACCTTCAATGGTTCATTCCCAAAATAGACCGTATACTATTGACCAGCAAAGCATTTACAGAGACCGTATAACTGATGATTATGGCAAAGCTTTGTCAGGAATAAAAATTAGCGTTAAAGGAAAAGAAATTTATACCTTTTCTGATTTAAATGGTGATTTTAGTATTAAAGCTAGCTTTGGAGATGAAATTATTTTGAGTAATAATGGACAGTTTATAAACTCCTACTTCTTAGATGGCAGTAGAAACTATGAAGTAGAAGACCAATCAAGTACCATCGGTAAAGAACGACAAGAAAAAAGTTCTAAGAGGGTTTTATACTCCAAAAAGAGAAATGGCTCTTATATGGATTCTGCTATTTTCTATACAACTAAAGATCCCTTTAAAAGTATTGATTTCATAGAACAACAATTGCAATCAAAAAAAAGGTATTCAAACAGTGATTTAGAAGAAAGCTATAGCCTTTTAGGTGATAATTATATGAAGCTAAAACAATATGATTTGGCGGTCAGCAACTATCAAACTGCATTGAAAAAATCATCAAGTATTGATTTACAAATAAAACTGGCAAAGGCCTTGGCAAAAAACGGGCAATATATAATCAGTACAACCAATTATAATACTATTCTAAAAAAGCAACTTTCTCCTTGGCAAAGACTTGTCATTAATGAAGGGCTAGGTACTAATGCATCCAATCAAAAACATTTAAATAGCGCTTTATCTTATTATGAAAAAGCCTTACAAATTGCTAAGAATAATACGATTACTTCTAAAATAACAGACCTGAACACCAAAATTGCTACAATTTTAGCAAGTAAGGGAAATCGATCAGAATCAAATATCTATATTCAAAACACTCTACAATCAACTGTATCAGAACAGATTCAAAAAAGAGCTGAGGTACAAAATAAAGTTGCAGAAGCATATCAATCTACCAAAGATTATGATAGTGAAATTCAAATACGAAAACAAACTTTAGATGAATTAGAAGAAGCACAGTTAGAGAGTATTTCAGTAGAATCTGATGATAATAATGAAACAGTAGTGTCTACCTCACAACTAAACTTAGATATTGGTAGGGCTTATTTTGACAAAAATGAATATGAAAAAGCCATTCCCTATTTAGAAAAAAGCATCTCGAAAGCAAATGAATTTAATAATCTAGAAATTCAAAAAAATGCCATTCAAAAACTCTCTGAACTATATAATAAAATAGGAAACTCAAAAAAAGCATTACAAAACTATCAAGAGTATGCAAGGCTAGTGAATGAACTATACAAACAAAAAGAAAATGAAATAAAAGCTGCTGTTACATTAAGTAATGAATTACGTGCTAAACAAAATCGTATTAACTCTTTAGAAAAAGATCGTGAATTATCAGAAAGTCGGTATCAATTATTTCAAAGTGAACAAGAACTAACTGTAGCTAACTTTCGTCGACAAAAATTGTTGATTTATGGTCTAATCGCTGGATTATTTCTTTTAGGTATTGCTATGTTTTATATGTATAGAAGCAACAAACAGAGGAGATTAGCAAATAACTTATTAGCTCTAAAATCTTTACGATCGCAAATGAATCCGCATTTTATATTTAATGCATTAAATTCTGTAAATAGTTTTATTTCTCAAAACGACGAACGTACCGCTAATAGATATCTAACTGATTTTTCTACACTGATGCGTAATGTATTAAACAATTCAGAAGAGGATTTTATTCCATTATCCAAAGAGATCGAACTCCTTAAATTATACATTAAATTAGAGCATTCTCGATTTAAAGACAAATTTAACTATGTGATAACTATTGACGACCATATACAAGTTGATGATTTTTTAATACCACCTATGTTATTACAACCTTATGTAGAAAACGCTGTCTGGCATGGATTACGTTACAAAAAAACCAAAGGAAATCTACAAATTGACTTTAAACAAAAGGATACTGAAACGATTGTCATTAGTATAACAGATGATGGTATTGGTCGTAAGAAATCAAAAGAACTCAAAACACAAAATCAGAAAAAACAGCTATCTAAAGGCATGAATAACATTAAAAAACGAATTAGTATTCTCAATGAAATGTACTCTGATAAAGTCGACGTATTTATAAGTGATCTATCTAATGACAAAAGTGGTACAAAAGTCATACTAACATTAAAAAAAGATTGAGTCAGTACAAAAAAACTATTTGCTAACCAACAACTTTTTATAAAGCACCACATTCCCACTTTCAACTTTAACAATATAAATTCCTGAGATAAGCTCTGAAATATTTATACCGTTGCTAGGCGAATTAAACGCTGCTGAATAAACTTGTTGACCATTTATACTATAAACAGAAACAAAACCTGAAGCTAAAGTAGTTTTTAAAGTAACCGCACCATCACTCGGATTTGGAAAAATATTTAGAGACATATTGTCTGTATATTCATTAACACCTATACTTCCACCCGAATAAGAAAATAAATGAGGATCGGCAACACCCATACGTGGATGTGATTCTGTTTTATTATTGTTGTTCTCGGCATAGATATAATAAGCAACATTGTTTACACCATTTAATCCTGGAATAGTTGCTGAATATGTATTACTACTTGTATTTATCATTACTTCTTCCTCCCAACTTCCGCTGTTTTGTTGGTAATATAATTTTGGAAATCCGCCTGTAATTGGACTTCCTCCATAAGAAACTACATCTGCTTCAATTGTATATTCTGTTTGAAATGTTAAATCACCATATAAAGGATAGTGTTCTATGTATAACATCTCTCTATCTGCTACACCATGTGTTCTACAATGTAAAGCATCACTATTGATCCAACTTCCTGAATAAACACCAAAGATTTCATAGCCTGGCATAGCTGCTTCATAAACCGCAATAGCATCATCATCTAAATCAGAACCAGTTTGTGGAACAAAAACTTTATTATTAAGAATTAACGAATTAGTATAAGGATTTTCCTCATTTTCATTAAAATCAGCAGCCTGTACACGAATAACTTCATAAGGATAACCCCACGAACAGTTTTGCCCAGAAAAATAAGTAGCTACTGCTTCGTAATCAGCATATCTATAATCAGTCACTGGAACTTGTGTAATGATCACTTTATCAACATCCAAGTACTTACCCCAACAATCTATATGTTTTATATATTCATCAAGAGGATCAAGGGTAACATGATAGGTATCAATTCCTAAATAATCTTGCATCTTAGTGTCAATTTCTGCGTGTGTTTGTGATGTATTATCTTCCCAAACCAAATCAGTTGATGCTGCCATTCCATAACCATCACACATATAATTTCCCCCTGTATGCGTAACATCCATTCCATAAAGATCAATACCTAACTCATTTGCCATTAAAATAGGCACATCATTATCATTGGGTCGTGGTCGATTGTATGGAAAATTAATTATTGCCACCTCATTATCATTTACAGCAATATACCAAGGACTATAATCACGTGTCCAATACGTATTTGGATCTTTATAAACATAAGTACAATTTTCTAAATTGACTCCATTTGATGAATAAATACCATGCACAGTTGTTTTCTCAGAAGCATTGGCAACAATAGTAGTTATTCCACAGTGTTGAGACATTTCTGCAATAAGGCTTACAGGCACTCCAAAACCACCAGTATAGGCTACTAAAACACTCTCCATTGATTCCCATTCTGCAATATTTCGCACTTCACCTGTTGGAGGAGGTGTTTCCGTGAAACTACGTGAGTAGTTTTGCATCAACTCTTTTTCAACAGCACTCATGTGATGCGTCAAAACTTCAGTTTGTTGTGAAAAAGAAATTGAAAAAGTAAAAAAACTAATGAAAAAAAGAAGTCTACCTTTATAAATCATGGTGTAAAATTTTTAACACTGCGAATATAATAACTTTATATAACAAGACACTTTAAGTATTACAAGCAATTCCTATTTGCATATAGAAACGTACAATAGACCAATCATTTTATGTGAAAAACCTTGAAAAGATGATTTAAAAACATGGGCTTTTGTTGTATTTAAAATAGTATTTTTGACTATAATTTAAGATAATACAAAATGAACATTCATTTTATAGCAATAGGCGGTAGTGCCATGCACAATTTGGCTTTAGCATTATATTACAAAGGATATATAGTTACTGGAAGTGATGATACAATTCATGAACCTTCAAAATCTCGGCTAAAAGCTAAAGATTTGTTGCCCGAAGAAATGGGCTGGTTTCCTGAAAAAATTACAACTGATCTTGATGCAGTAATTTTAGGAATGCACGCTAAAGTAGATAATCCTGAGCTTCTTAAAGCACAAGAATTGAATCTAAAAATATTTTCATATCCAGAGTTTTTATACGAACAATCAAAAGACAAAACACGTGTTGTAATTGGTGGTTCACATGGAAAAACAACCATAACTTCGATGATTCTACATGTGATGAAATATCATGATATTGAAGTTGATTATATGGTTGGTGCGCAATTAGAGGGTTTTGATACCATGGTGCATTTAACTTCTGAAAATGAATTTATTGTTCTTGAAGGTGATGAATACTTATCTTCTCCGATAGACAGACGACCAAAATTTCATTTATACAAACCTCATATTGCCTTATTAAGTGGTATTGCTTGGGATCATATTAATGTTTTTCCCACTTTTGATAATTATGTAAAGCAATTCAGCATTTTTCTTGAAAGTATTGTTAAAGGTGGTATGTTAGTTTACTGTTCAGATGATCCATTGGTTAAAATGTTAGCAGAAACAACTCAAAATTCCATAAAAAAATACGAGTACAATACAATTCCTTACAACAATGAAAATGGCACAACTTATTTGCTGTCTAACGAAGGTAAAATACCACTTCATATCTTTGGGAGACACAATATGCAAAACTTAGCTGGTGCTCAATGGATTTGTCAATTAATGGGTGTAGATAACACCAAGTTTTTGGAAGCCATCAGTAGTTTTACTGGAGCCAGTAAACGCTTAGAGAAATTAGCAGAAAATAAGCACAGTGTATTGTTTAAAGATTTTGCACATTCTCCTTCAAAAGTAAAAGCAACTGTAAATGCAGTAAAGTCACAATATCCTAACAAAAAAGTAATTGCCTGTTTAGAATTACACACCTATAGTAGCCTTAATGCACAATTTTTAAAAGACTATCAAAAAACACTAGACAAGGCAGATGAAGCTGTTGTTTTTTATTCACCTCACGCTGTATCTATCAAAGGATTAAAAGAAGTTACTAAACAACAAATTAAAGAAGCATTTAAGAAAGAAAATTTAATAGTTTACACAAAACCTATTGATTTTCAAAAGTTTATTCTTGAAAAAGAGTTCACTAATACTTCTTTATTAATGATGAGTTCGGGAAATTATGGTGGATTAGATTTGAATGAACTAGCTAGACGATTTAGCTAATTTTTTCACTTTTTTAATATAGCTTACTAAGTATTTAATCTCGCCCCAAAATTCTAAAAAGGTTTTAGGAGGCACCCCATTTTTAAGGTTTTTCATAGCTACATAATATAAATATTTCCAATGTGTCCGGATAGATTTTAATGCATTGCAATAAGTGGTATGATAGGAATCGTAAAAAT
>JAUVBX010000051.1 GCA_030590985.1 Lutibacter sp.
ATTCCAATATCACCAACTTAATAAAGTGATAATCCCTGTACCTAAACAATGTCTTTCAATGAACTTCTTTAATTCTCTCTCAAAGCGGGTGCAAATGTAAAACAATTTTTCAACCTACAAGCTTTTTTTAATAAAAAATATTAAAAATGATATTGTACTACATTTTTCGTATTCACTATCGAGAAAAAGGACAGCTAAAGTAAGAATTTATTCTTAAAAATAGTGCCGATACGTTGTGAAGTTATCAACAATAGTTTCTGTAATTTATGATATCATAAATTGAAATAATTTGTAAATTAATTGTTTTATATATACAATTTGTAATTTATCTTTCTATTTCAATGAATCGATTGTTTTTTTTAGACAGTTCTTCAAAATTAAAATTTAGCTTACACTCCTGCCTTTCTAGTGTTAAATCGTTAAAAGCACGTTGTAAGATGTCTTCAATTAAAAAATCTTCATTTACCGATTCAGGATGATATTCGTCTTTTAAAGACAATTTAAAAAGCATAGCTGTTTTATCATACCAAAAGGCTTTCCAACTATTCCGTAAATCTTTAACCATACTAAATGTTGTTTGACCCGTCTGACGATGAATCAATTTTATCAAAATACGACCCTCTGTACGGGTTAATTTTTTTAATTGTTCTGTAAATTCATCCTCAAAATAATTCTGTAATCTTTTGGTATAACGTTTTTTGTTGCGCTTAGAATCAATCTTTGCAATACGTGAATTAATAACTTCTAATCTTTCTTGAGCTAACTTCGCATAAGGATAAGCATTATGTACCTTTTTCCGAAACCAATAATAGTAACGTCTATCATAACTACTTTTAAACTTTAACTTTTTCAATAAATGCACTTCATCTAATTCAATTACTAATGTATCACCTTCAAAAACAATATAATCTCCATTTACAAAAGAAGTATCATTTACCTGAAGCGTTATTGGTCTTTCTTGTGCATCTATCTGAATAATATACACTAAAAAGAAAAGCCAATATAATATATGGTGTATCTTCATTAATTATTATTTTCCTTTTTGATAATAAAATTATATATCCACATTAATGTAAAGGTAGGAATAACATCCAAACCTGGAATAATTTCATCTACAAAAGTAACTAAACCTCCTATTTTACCTTCAGTGCCTTTATACATTTTATATATAAGAAAAGCAGAAACAGGTGCCCAAATTACATCACTAAACTCCCCCACCCCAGGAACGACAAATGAAAGCATTCCTATAAGATCAAAGAATATACCTACAATTAATAATGTATATTTATTTCGCATTATTTTGATTATTTTTACATTTACTAAGTCAATAAATATGCCAATTTAATTAGATTAAACTTGTAATTTGACTACTTTCGCAACCGATAAGATGATAAAAGCTGAAAAAATACATAAATCATATGGAACTCTAGAGGTTCTTAAAGGAGTATCACTTAGTATTAAAAAAGGTGAAATTATTGCCATAGTTGGGCCATCTGGTGCTGGTAAAACTACACTGTTACAAATCTTGGGCACTTTAGACAAACCTTCAAATACTAAAAAAACTTCTATTTCTATTAACGATAAAAATATACTTCAACTTAATTCTAAAGACTTAGCAAAATTTCGCAATCAAAACATCGGATTTATTTTTCAATTTCATCAGTTATTACCAGAATTTACTGCACTTGAAAACGTCTGTATTCCGGCATTTATTGCCCAAAAAAGCAAAGGTGAAACAGAAAGAAAAGCTATAGAACTTCTTAATTTTCTTGGACTTCAAGATAGAATTCATCACAAACCTAACGAATTATCTGGTGGTGAGCAACAAAGAGTTGCTGTAGCAAGAGCATTAATTAATAACCCATTAGTAATTTTTGCTGATGAACCTAGTGGAAATTTAGACTCTGATTCGGCAGAGCATCTTCATCAATTATTTTTTAGTTTACGAGATAAATTTGGACAAACATTTATTATCGTTACACACAACCAAGAACTTGCCAATATGGCAGACCGTAAAATTGAAATGCTTGATGGAAAGATTATCCTATAAATAGCTTAGTATAATGAGTAGTATCTAGCAACTTATTTTCTTATGAAAAAAGTTCCCTGCACACAATTAAAAGACAACGAACTGGTCTTGAAATCTATTCAAGACTCTGATTATTTTTCATGTCTTTACTATCGTTACGAAAAACAATTACAACGCTACATTCAACGTATTTCAAGTATTTCACAAGAAGAAACTTCTGATATTCTACAGGAATCATTTATTAAAATTTGGAAAAATTTAAATGATTATGATAGTGATATCGCTTTATCAAGCTGGATCTATCGTATTGTTCACAACCAAACTATCTCACACTGGCGTAAACTTCATTCTTTTGGGAAAGCCAATAAAGTAAATTACGAAGAGCATTTTGATAATGTAAATACCCAAGAACCAACTAATAACATAGAAGAAAATGAAAAAAATATTCAAGAGATTATCCATCAATTACCTCTAAATTATCAGAGTGTTTTAATACTGCGATACTTTGAAAATAAAAATTACGAAGAAATATCTGATATTCTTAAAATTCCTGAAGGCACTGTTGCGACACGATTAAGCAGAGCAAAAAAGTCCTTTACAATATTAGCCAAAACAAAAAATATTTCATTTTTTGACTAAAAACATAAAATAGATGAACACTTTTGACAAAATATCACAACAGATTAAAGACGAAGATATAAAACAGACTCCTAAATGGTATTTTATATTTCAAAATATGAGAATTTGGATTAGCTTTTTACTCTCGATAGTAGTAGGTGCAATCGCTTTTTCAGTAATCCTTTACAGTATTCAACAATCTGATTTCGAACTACTTTATCATGCAAAACATTCAAAACTAGAAAGCATCTTAGTTTTCCTTCCTTTCTTTTGGATCGTAATTCTTTTAGTTTTTTCAGTTTTTGCATTTTATAGTCTACGTAGCTCCAAAAAAGCATACAAATACTCACTACTAAGTCTTTTGAGTTTAAGTACATTTATTAGTATTTTGTTAGGTACACTTTTTTTTATTGGAGGTGGTGCCCAAAAACTAGAACAAAGTTTTGCTAATAACATAGAAGCGTATAAAAGTTTACAAGAAAAGAAACTACAAATTTGGATGAATCCAAAAGAAGGTATGTTAGCAGGTACTATTCAAAAAACGGTAAACGACACCATCTATTTAAAAGATTTCTCAGATAAGAATTGGGAAATTGCTTGCAAAAATATTTTTATTCCACCTATCCTTGAATTGGATACTGGTGAGGAAATAAAAATAGTTGGTTCATTAGTAAATGATAAAGTCTTTGTCGCCAAAGAAATACGCCCTTGGAAAGGATTTGGCCAATCAATTAATAAGCAACAAAACGGGAGTAAAAAGCGAAAGAAAAAATAATTATTAAAAAAAGTGAAAGAAAAAACAAAGTCTTGCGTAGTAAGTAATAGATAAACTACTTAAAACAATAGACAATGTTAACTAAAAACACATTAATTATTTTTACCACACTATTTCTGAGTGTCTTACTATGGACATCTTGTGATGATTCAACTGATAATTTACCAGAAGTTATAAATCAAAATTGCACATTAGACAATCCATCTGCTACTATTAATCCAACGGAAATCAATCTCCTAAAACACATGCGTGAAGAAGAAAAATTGGCTCGTGATGTATACACTAAACTCTATGAACTATATGGATTAAATGTTTTTCATAACATATCACGAAGCGAACAAAGGCATATGGATGATATTTTATGCTTACTCGAATTTTATGGTATAGAAGATCCAGCATCTGAATCACAAGGCATATTTGAAAATACCACTTTACAAAACTTGTATGATACCTTAATTATACAAGGAAATATTTCTTTAACTGAAGCACTTAAAGTGGGTGCAACGATCGAAGATGTTGACATCTATGATTTAATGGAATTTTCGGAAGACACCACAAACCCGGCAATTATTAGCATATTTGATGGTTTAACCTGCAGTTCTAGAAATCATATGAGATCATTTATATCACAACTTACTACTAACGGACTTACCTATACACCACAATTTATTGATGAAACTTTATTTAATGAGATTATCAACTCGAATAAAGAACAATGTGGTGCTAATTAAAATTAAAAAAACAAACAAAAACTATTTATCATGAAAAACACAGTATTATATTTATTAGTAAGCTTACTTCTAAGCTTTAGTACACAAGCAAGTGTAATGAATAATTTAAAACAGACTCCAGATCAAGATCAAATTAGCATACAATTAAATGGAAACGACATAAAAATTCTCAAACACATGAGAGAAGAAGAAAAATTAGCTAGAGATGTCTATGATTACTTTTATACGAAATATGGATTACCGATTTTTGATAATATCTCTAATGCTGAGCAAGCTCACATGGATAGAGTACTAACTTTATTAAATCAAAATGGAATAAAAGACCCTGCATCAAGTGAACCAGGTATATTTAATAATATTGAATTACAACAATTGTATTATGACCTGATAGCGCAAGGTGACAAATCTGTAATAGATGCCTTAAAAGCTGGAGCTACCATAGAAGATGTCGACATTTATGATTTAATGAAATTTACCAAAGAAACTAATAACCCAGGTATAATAAGAATATTTGAAAATCTTACCTGTGGATCAAAAAATCACATGCGAATGTTTATAGATTTATTAAAAACCTATGATGCTACCTATACCCCTCAATATATTTCAGAAAAGCAATTTAATAAAATTATAAAGGGTAAACGCGAAAAGTGTGGTCTAAGAAGTGGTTCGGGTATGGGTAAACAAAAAGGCAAAGGATCTGGTAAAGGTTCTGGTAGAGGATCTGGAGGTGGTATGGGAAAAGGAAGAGGTATGGGAGGCAGTAGATTTTAATTACGTAGATTTATAGTTTAATTCATATTTTAAATAATTACAACATGAACAAATATCTTTTAGTATTAATAATATCAATTTCACTACTTTTTATATTCTCTTGTGATCAAAAAGCAAAGAAATCTAATGAAACAAAATTGTCAACTCTTGAATTAGCCAAAAAAGAAACAGATAGTATAGGAGCTCAATTATTCAATCAAAAATGTATGATTTGTCATAATCATGTTGGGAAAGTCGATTCAACCATGATTGCACCTCCTTTCTTTCAAGTTAAGGATAGATACCTAAGAGCTTCGCTAGATAAAGAAGACTTTATTGAAACCATGACATACTGGGTTAATAATCCTGCAGAAGAAAATATTTTAATGCAAGGAACTATCGATCACTTTGAAGTAATGCCTTATTTAGCATATAGTGATGAAGACATTGCAAAAATTGTCAACTATGTCTATGAAAATGACATGGAAAAACCTGAATGGTTTGATGCACACCAAGTAGAACACCAACGAGAAGGACGTGGACAAGGACAAGGCAATGGACGTGGTATGGGGCAAGGTCGTAGAGGACAAGGTAACAGAAATTAAATTTAATGAGGCTGTCTGAAAAATATAATTTAGTGTCATTTCGACTGAAATGGAGAAATCTACAAGATTTAATATTCAATTGCTAAGATTTTTCGACTTCGCTCAAAATGACATTCCTAATTACTTTTCAGACAGCCTTTTTTTTTAAACTATTTTATTCTTCAACAATCTAAACGTGACTTGAAATATCTTAAATTAATTGTCTTATTTTTGTCGAATGATTACAACCGATCAATTAAAAGACTTATTGTCGCGTATTTCTAAATTAGAAAGCTACCTAAATATTGAGCAAAAACGTATTGAAATTGCCAATGAAGAAGAACGTGCGGCAGATCCAGACTTTTGGAATAACCCTAAAAAAGCAGAAATTGTACTAAAAGCAATCCGTTCTAAAAAGAATTGGGTAGAAAGCTTTGAAAGCGTTACTATGATGGGTGAAGACACACAAGTTCTTTATGATTTTTATAAAGAAAAAGAAGCTACTGAAGAAGAAATCACCGAGCAATATAACAAAACACTTGAGCTCTTAGAATCTATCGAATTTAAAAATATGCTCTCTAATGAAGGTGATGAAATGAGCGCTATATTGCAAATAACCGCAGGTGCTGGCGGCACAGAAAGCAATGATTGGGCTGAGATGCTCTATCGTATGTATTTAATGTGGGCAAAAAATCAAAGTTTTAAAGTTAAAGAACTCAATAATCAAGCTGGTGATGTTACAGGTATTAAAACCGTAAGTATCGAAATTGACGGCGATTATGCTTTCGGTTATCTAAAGGGAGAAAATGGAGTACATCGTTTGGTACGTATCTCTCCTTTTGACAGTAATGCCAAACGACATACAAGTTTTGCTTCGGTTTATGTATATCCTTTGGCAGATGATAGTATTAAGATCGATATTAACCCTGCTGATATTTCATGGGATTTTGCACGTTCTGGTGGTGCAGGTGGCCAAAATGTCAATAAGGTTGAAACTAAAGCTATTCTTACCCACCACCCAACAGGTATTAAAATTCACAATTCTGAAACACGTTCTCAATTAGAAAACCGTGAAAAAGCGATGCAAATGTTAAAATCACAACTCTATGAAATCGAATTACAAAAGAAATTAGCAAAACGTGATGCGATAGAAGCCAGTAAAATGAAAATTGAATGGGGTTCACAAATTCGCAACTATGTAATGCATCCGTATAAATTAGTAAAAGATGTACGTAGTGGTCACGAAACCGGCAATGTCGATGCAGTGATGAATGGTGATTTAGATGCTTTTATTAAAGCTTATTTAATGATGGATCATGAGTAATGAGCTGTGGGCTATGGGCTATGGGCTATGGGCAAAAAACTACAAACTAATACCTTTCGGATAAACTAAAAAATACTTTACACTTTGCTCTGTTAAAGCAGTCGAACTAAACTGTGAGTCTACAGACAACCACTCCATAACACGACCATCTTTTAACAAGATTTTGATTGCCCCGCTTTTTACATTATAGGCATGATTACTAACCTTTCCTTCAAAAACAAAATGGGGTATATTCTTATCAGTTACTCCTTTCATTCCTCTTACTTTTTCTTTTATTTTAGCAATATAATCCTCCGAAAAACCATCTTTACTAAGTTCTATACGTGGTAACTTTCGTAGAATAATCATTTTTGAAAGACTTGAAAGTACATAATCATCATGTTCTTGCCATTCTTTTAGAGCTGACCACACATCATGATCATCGATGGCAGCAAAAGCATCTATATAAGAACTTATCTGGCTGCTTTGTATATCTCTCTTTTCTAAAAAATAAAGTAAGCTACTACTACCCGTTACGGCAACACCCTGATTGAATAATTCTCTAGCTCGCTGTAAAATTCGTAGTAATAATTTTTCTGAAAGCAGTGCTGTTTTATGCAAATAGACCTGCCAATACATAAATCGACGTGAAAGCAAAAATTTCTCAATCGAATAAATCCCTTTTTCCTCAATAACTAACTCATCATTTTTCACATGCAACATAGCAATCAAACGATCTGAATTAATACTTCCTTCTACTACTCCCGTATAAAAACTATCTCGTTTTAAATAATCCAATCTATCCATATCTAATTGACTAGATATCAATTGATAGAAAAATTTACGCGGGTGTTTATCTGTAAAAATTGCAATAGCGTCTGTTAAAACTCCGTCAAATTCTATATTTAAAGCCTCCATATATGCCAAAGACAAATCTTCGTGTGTTACCTCAGGAATAAAAAAACCTTCTAATGCATGAGAAAAGGGACCATGTCCTAAATCATGTAACAAAATAGCCAAATAAAGTGCCTGTTCTTCTTCTTTATTTATACTAACTCCTTTAAAACGTAATACACGTATTGCTTTCTGCATCAAATACATACAGCCAAGAGCATGATGAAAGCGTGTATGATTAGCACCTGGATAGACCATGTTTGACAAACCCATTTGCGATATTCGTCGTAACCTTTGAAAATAAGGATGCTCAATAATATCAAAAATTAATGTATTGGGAATTGTAATAAAACCGTAAATTGGGTCGTTAAATATTTTAAGCTTGTTGGTCTCTGACATTTTTATTAATATTAGAAATTAGATGTAAAGCATTTAGCATTTTACACCCAACAATAAAAAAACAAAGATACAAATATGAACGAAATACATATACTCTGGATAGATGATGAGATAGATTTATTAAAACCTCACATTCTATTCTTAGAAAATAAGAATTATAAAGTAAGTACAGCTACAAATGGAGTTGACGCCTTAGATGCAATAGATCAAACTAGACATGATGTTGTGTTTTTAGATGAAAACATGCCAGGACTTACTGGTTTAGAAACTCTTGTTAAAATCAAGGAAATACGACCCAATTTACCTGTTATTATGATTACGAAAAGTGAAGAAGAAAATTTGATGGAAGAAGCTATAGGTAACCAAATAACAGATTATCTAATCAAGCCACTAAATCCTAATCAGGTTTTATTGAGTTTAAAGAAAAATCTAGATCATTCACGACTAGTTTCAGAGCAAACCACTTCTAATTATCAACAAGAATTTCGCAAAATAGCGATGGAAATGGCTATGGTTAATTCTTATGAAGAATGGATTACACTGTATAAAAAACTAGTTTATTGGGAATTACAATTAGAAAACATCAATGACTCTGGTATGTTAGAAATACTAGAAAGTCAAAAACAAGAAGCTAATTCTCAGTTTTTTAGGTTTATAAAAAAGAATTACAAAGACTTATTAAACAATAATGAATTGCTGTTTTCTCATAATTTATTTAGAAAAGTAGTAGTACCCATTCTGCAAAAAAAATCTACTTTATTAATCGTAATGGATAATATTCGCTACGATCAATTTAGAATGATGGAAAGCACCATAAATACGTATTATAAAAAAATAAAAGAATACGACTACTATAGTATTTTGCCTACCGCAACACAATACTCACGAAATGCAATTTTTTCTGGACTTACTCCATTGGAAATGGAAAAACAACACCCTCAATATTGGAAAAATGATCATGAAGAAGGAGGAAAAAATTTATTTGAACATGAGTTTTTAACAGCACAACTTAAGCGTTTGGGTTTAAATAGTAAACATGAGTATTACAAAATAACCAATCTATACAAAGGAAAACACTTAGCTGACAATTTCCAAAAAATTAAAGGCAATGATTTAACTGTTGTGGTTGTTAATTTTGTTGATATGTTATCACATTCTAAAACTGAATTGGAAGTCATTAAAGAGTTAGCTAGTGACGACAAAGCTTATCGTTCACTGACTTTAAGTTGGTTTAAAAATTCGCCACTATTAGAGATGATTAAAAAAGCGCAAAATATGGGCTTACAACTTATCTTAACAACGGATCATGGCACCATAAATACTCAAAATCCTACTAGAATTCTTGGTCCTAAAGAGATAAGTAGCAATCTACGTTACAAAACAGGAAGAAGCCTTTCTTATATTGAGAAAGATGTGTATGCTGTCAACAATCCCAAGGAAATTGGGCTTCCTCAAACCGCGATAAATGCTTCATTTGTCTTTGCTAAAGAGGATCTATTTTTTGCCTATCCAAATAATTACAATCACTTTGTAAAATATTATCGAAACACCTATCAACACGGTGGCATTTCATTGGAAGAAATGATAATTCCTTGTGCGACCTATGAACCTAGATAATAGTACGCAGTCCACAGTATGCAAAATGCAATTTACTGTACGTAATTCCCCAACCTACATGTTATTTAAAAATTATATCCTCATAAAAATATTAATCCCTAAAAACAAACATCTTAGCCTATAAACTGTAGACTGCATATTGTGAACTGCAAACTGAAAATTGTAGACTGAGAACTGTAGACTGAAAATAAGCATTCCAACAAATTCTTGTATTTTAGCAATATGAATTTCGATTATACATTAGCTAATATTAACAAGGTTGCTCAAAAAATTTTGAAAGCAACTGATTGCAAAATATTTCTATTTTATGGCAGTATGGGTGTTGGAAAAACAACCTTAATTAAAGCTATTGTAAAAGAATTAGGAGTTAGGGATAATGTTAGCAGCCCTACTTTTTCTTTGGTTAACGAGTATCGTGATCAGCGACACAATCCTATTTATCATTTTGATTTTTATCGCATTGAAAAGGAGGAAGAAGCAATGGATATGGGTATTGAAGAATACTTCGACAACGATGCTTATTGTTTGATAGAATGGCCTGAGAAAATTAAAAATTTACTACCTTTAAACACTGTTTCCATTCAAATTACTGAAATAGATGTAAATAAACGCAATATCATACTTAAAGAACTATGAGTAAAAAGCCTAAGACACCCTTTAGTAAAAGTGAACTACTACCCAAAGCAGAAATGCTCGAAGTAGCTAAACGTAAAGGAAAGCTTGTAATCGGTATTCCAAAAGAAACACATTTTCAAGAAAAAAGAGTTTGCTTAACTCCCGATGCTATAGCTTCTTTAACTGCACACGGACACCATTTTGTAATCGAAACAGGAGCTGGTGAGGGAGCGAATTATAGCGATACAGATTATTCTGAAGCAGGAGCAAAAATTGTTTATAGTCGTAAGGAAGCTTTTGAGTGTTCGATGGTACTCAAAGTAGAACCACCATCTAGTAACGAAATCGATTTGATGAATCCACAAGCTGTTTTATTTTCGGCTTTACAGTTAAAAACCCAAAATAAAGAGTATTTTGAACTACTTGCTAAAAAACGTATCACCGCATTGGCTTTTGATTATATAAAAGATGATCAGGGATCATTCCCCATTGTAAAATCACTAAGTGAAATTGCGGGAATAGCATCCATACATATTGCTTCTGAATTGATGAGTAACGCACATAAAGGCAATGGATTACTTTTTGGAAATATAAATGGTGTGCCACCTACTAATGTAGTTATTTTTGGGGCTGGTGGTGTCGGTGAATTTGCAGCTCGAACAGCAATGGGAATGGGAGCAATCGTTCAAGTTTTTGATAATTCCATAACAAAGCTTCGTAGTCTACAACAAATATTAGGTGCTAATATTTTCACCTCTACCCTACAACCTAAAACCATTGAAAAATCATTGCGAAGATGTGATGTTGCCATTGGAGCTCTACGCGGAAAATCTCGTGCGCCTGTGGTTGTTTCAGAAAGTATGGTCGAAAAAATGAAAGAAGGAGCTATAATTATCGATGTGAGTATAGACCGTGGGGGTTGTTTTGAAACCAGTAAATTAACAAATCATAGCAAACCTACCTATACTACTCATGGTGTAATTCATTATTGTGTACCAAACATTCCATCGAGATATGCACGAACAGCTTCTGTTTCTATAAGCAATATTTTTTCACCTTTCCTACAACATATTGCTGAAGAAGGTGGTTTCGAAC
>JAUVBX010000056.1 GCA_030590985.1 Lutibacter sp.
ACTCATGGTGTAATTCATTATTGTGTACCAAACATTCCATCGAGATATGCACGAACAGCTTCTGTTTCTATAAGCAATATTTTTTCACCTTTCCTACAACATATTGCTGAAGAAGGTGGTTTCGAACAAGTAATTAAATATGATAGGGGTTTACAAGCGGGAATGTATTTTTATAATGGCATTTTAACCAACAAAACCGTTGCAACTTGGTTTGATCTACCTTTTAGAGATATAAATTTATTGTTTTTGTAAGACTGGAAGGTTGAGTTAAATGACAAAATGATTTAATGATTGAATAAAGAAGATAATAAAAAAGCATGACTGAAAAAGAAATTTTTATCAATAAGATGAAAACAAGAACTAAGGCATTTGCTGTGGATGTGATTAGGTTTTGTGATTCTTTAAAAACTAGTAAAGCATCGTCTGTTATCACATATCAACTAGTGAAATCTGCTACATCAACAGGGGCAAATTATCGAGCAGCATGCAAATCAAGATCCAAAAATGAATTTTTTAGTAAAATATGTATTGTGGTAGAAGAGGCTGACGAGTCTGAGTATTGGTTGGAAGTAATTAAAGAAACAAGTCTATCAACTCAAGATAAAGAATTAGAAAGACTTCTAAAAGAAGCAATTGAAATAAATAAAATAATGTCAAAAGCAAAAAGTTCGACCTATTACAAAAAGTAAAATCATTACAAGCATTAAATCAATACATCATTAAACCATTATAGCATTAAATCATTATAGCATTACAGCATTAAACCATTATAGCATTACAGCATTAAACCATTATAGCATTAAACCATTATAGCATTAAAGCATTTAACCATTATAGCATTAAATCATTATAGCATTTAACCATTATAGCATTAAATCATTAAATCATTATAGCATTAAACCATTACAGCATTAACTCATTACATCATTAACTCATTACAGCATTAAACCATTATAGCATTAAATCATTAAAAACATGAAATTTAAATTCGACGCCAGTTTTTTTAAACGATTAGGATACTACCTTTTCGGCATAGCAATAGGAATATTTTTATTAGGTAAAATCTATGATAAAAAAAATGCCTCATTTGACTATGGGCCCAATGCACGAACACTAAAATCCATCCGAAACAAACCACATTTTGAATATACACTAGCAGTCAAAGAAATTATGCAACAACAAAACATCGACACTACTGCTGTGCAAAGTTTACTGTATTATGGCAAGGTAAAGTTTAACAAAACCAATAGAGGGAAAGCCCCTTGTCATACATATTTAATAGAACCAACCGAAAAAACTGCAAATATTAGTATTAGCGTAAAACGTTGTGATAGTGTGGCTACTGTGATAAAATTAGAAATTAATAACTAGAATTCAAGTTCTTTAATAATATGTAGTAACTGTAACATATCTTATAGGAAATCTACTATTTCAAGAAAAACGTATTCTATTCTTTTTATTAAAATAAATGCAAAAGTGTAGCTTATGTTTTTAATTGGGATGTAACTATTTTCCTTCGATATCGTCAGATGGTAGTAAACCTTATAATCACAAAATTATGTTACCAAAAATTAAAAACATCACTTTTTTTATAGTCGTTTTAATTGCTACGCTCTCTTACTCACAGGAATATTTTCAACAAGAAGTCAATTACAAAATTGATGTCCAATTAAATGATATTACACACGAATTGTCAGCTTTTGAAACTATTGAATATGTGAATAATTCACCCGATGAACTTTCCTTTATTTATTTTCATATTTGGCCCAATGCATATGATAACAACAGTACTGCATTAGCCAAACAAAAGCTAGAAAATAGACACTTAAAATTGTTTACTATTGAAGAACAAAGAGGTTTTATAGATTCATTAGATTTTAAAGTTAACGGAGATCTAATTAAGTGGGAATATGACAAAGAACATATTGACATTTGTAAATTATATTTAAAAGAGGCTTTAAAACCAGGAGAGAGGATTATTATAAGTACTCCTTTTCATGTTAAGCTTCCTAAAGGGGTTACCTCAAGACTAGGTCATGTTAAGCAGTCATACCAGATTACCCAATGGTATCCTAAACCCGCCGTTTATGATAAATATGGATGGCATCAAATGCCTTATTTAAATATGGGTGAATTTTATTCAGAATTCGGTTCTTTTGATGTTTCTATTACACTGCCAAAAAACTATATTGTAGGGGCAACAGGTGATTTGCAAAATAATAAAGAACTTGACTGGCTAAATGAATTAGCTGAAAAAACTTTAAAAATTGAATCTTTTGATAAACAAGATGCCTCTTTCCCGGAATCTTTTAAAGAATTAAAAACATTACGTTTTATTCAAAAAAACATTCATGATTTTGCCTGGTTTGCAGATAAAAGATTCCATGTTTTAAAAGGAGAGAGAAAACTTCCACATTCTAAGAAAAAGGTTACAACCTGGGCTATGTTTCTAAATAGAGATGCAGAACTATGGAAAGAATCATTAGAGTATATCGGTGATGCCGTATATTTCTATTCAGAGAAATATGGAAACTATCCTTATAATCACTGTACAGCTGTTCACTCCTCATTAAGTGCAGGTGGCGGTATGGAATATCCGAATATTACAGTAATCGGAAATTCACAAAATGCCCGTTCTTTAGAAATGGTAATTATGCATGAAGTGGGACATAATTGGTTTTATGGAATTTTAGGTTTTAATGAGAGAGAATATACTTGGCAAGATGAAGGTATTAATAGTTTTAGTGAAGCAAGATATATGAGAGAAAAATATGGTAAAGATGATGTAATCTATCATATGATAGGAATACCTGAAAATATTGCTAAACTTATAGGGATAGAAAACATACGTTACAAGAGTTTTCATGAAATAATGTACCTACTTTCTGCAAGAACAAATAGGGATCAGCATGCATCATTAGGTGCAAATGATTACACAGAAATGAATTACGGTACAATTACCTATATGAAAACAGCTCGGGTTTTTGATTATTTGTTAACTTATCTCGGAAAAGAAAAATTTGATGGAATAATGCAAAAATTTTATGCAGATTGGAAGTATAAACATCCTTATCCAGAAGATATTAGACAAATATTTGAAGAAGAAAGTGGTAAAGATCTATCATGGTTGTTTGATGATTTATTAAAAACGACAAAAAAAGTAGACTATAAAATATGTAAAGTTAAAGGCAATAGTGTTATCATAAAAAATAAAGGACAAGTTAAATCCCCAATACTAATCAATGGAGAAAAAAATGGAGAGATAGTATTCTCAGAATGGTTTGAGGGTTTTGAAGGGAAAAAGACTTTAAACTTTTCAAAACAATATGATACAGATAAAATTATGATTGATGCTGAATCAAATATGCTCGAATTATATAGAAATAATAATTTCTATAAAACTTCTGGAATATTCAAGAAAACAGCGCCTTTAAAATTACAATTCTTAGGTATTATTGAAAATCCTAAAAACACACAAATAAACTTTGTACCGACATTAGGATGGAATAATTATAATAAATTTATGCTTGGAGCATCTTTTTACAATGCTGTTATTCCTAAGAATAAATTTGAATATCAAATAATGCCTATGTATGCATTCGGTTCACAAGATTTTGCAGGTTCAGCAAATATCGGCTATACATTTTATCCGTTAGATTCTAAAATTCAAAGTTTGAAATTCTCTGTTTCAGGAAAAAGATATGCATATAACAATATAAAAAATAATTTTCATACTGTCAAAGCAGAACTAGGTTTTCTTTTAAAAGAAAAAGATGCAAAAAGTAAAGTGAAAAATAGAATTATTTTAAACGCTATAACTGCAAGTAATCCAGAAGATATTCTATTTAATGCAACAGCAACTTCAAAGCAATATTTCAACTTGAATCTATCGCATAAAAATTATAGAGTTAAGCACCCATATACTCTATTATTAGAAAATCAGTTAAGTGATAATTTTGTAAAAACAGCACTTACAGCAAAATACAAATTTCATTTTCAAAGAAATAAAACAGTGAGTTTTAGACTGTTTGCAGGGACTTTCTTGTCTAAAGAATCATATCTTTCTTCAATATATCATTTTAATCTAAGTGGAACAACCGGAATTAATGATTATTTATATGAGGAAACTTTTTTAGGTAGATATGAATCTCCTGTAAATAGTAATTTTTTAAGTAGTCAATTTATTCAAAATGAAGGTGCTTTTGTAGGTTATACCCCATTTGGGAATACAGATGCTTTAGCTGCACTAAATATCACTACTTCGATTCCTTACCTTTCAAGAAAAGTTCCTCTAGAATTGTTTGCAAATGCATCCATTTTTTCTGAAGATGAAATAGTTCCATATCTCTACAAACTAAATAACTTTGCATGGGAAGGTGGTGTCAAATTATCTTTTTTAAATAATAGTGTTGAAATATACTTACCAGTACTCATGTCAGAAGGATTAGAGAATGTAAATGATGACATGACAAATAAGTATCTAGAAAGAATTCGATTCACTTTAAAACTCCACAATATAAATCCATTTAAAATTCTGGAACAGCAGTTGAATTAACCTTTTACAATCCAAGCAAATTATTGTATATTGTAATCAAATAAATTTCAAAATGAAAACCATAGTAGTACTTACAGGAGCAGGCATGAGTGCCGAAAGTGGTGTGAAGACTTTTAGAGATGCGGGTGGCTTATGGGAAGGACACGATGTTATGGAGGTAGCCTCTCCACAAGGTTGGCATGAAAACCAAAAATTGGTGTTAGAGTTTTATAACCAACGTCGACGTCAATTACTACAAGTAAAACCCAACAAAGGACACACAGGTTTAGCAGACTTAGAAAAACATTTTAACATTAGGGTTGTAACCCAAAATGTGGATGACCTACACGAACGTGGAGGTAGCTCAAAAGTCATGCATTTACACGGTGAATTATTTAAAGTAAGAAGTACTTACGATGAAAAAGACAGTTTTGAATGGAAAAAAGACTTAATTCTTGGTGACTTGTGTAAAAAAGGATACCAGCTACGACCTGATATCGTTTGGTTTGGCGAACAAGTTCCAATGCTTTCAAAAGCTATAGAAGTAGTACAAAAAGCTGATATTTTTGTGGTTATTGGGACTTCAATGCAAGTATATCCAGCAGCAAGTTTAATCCATTATGTACCTTCTGGAAAACCAATTTATTTTATAGACCCAAGACCTACTATAAGCGAAGCAGCTTTTCCAAATTTGACCATTATTGCTGATACTGCTACTGAAGGAGTTAAAAGTCTGCACGATATACTAATCTCAAATTTTCAATAGTAGGTAACAATTCATAAATTAAAAAAGAAATTAAACTTATTTTGAGATTATTCTAAAACACCATTAAATAAAAAAAATTAAATTCCTTAGGTCTAGTTCTAATTAATAGGATTTATCAATTGCTTTACCGCTTCAAACAAATTGCTATTAGCGAGTAAAGCCCCTTGCTCTATCAATTTAAAAAGTTCTTCATTTCGACTTGTAGCATACGGTTTTTCTCCTCTAAAATAATGTATGGATGGATTATTTGAATTGTCAATAAACCAATCAAAGTCTTCTTTATTCTGTAGATTAATTCCCCCTTTTTCTACACGAACTACCAAACGTTCTACGCTATCTTTCTTACAATAAAATAAATTGAGACTATCTGTAGAATAATGTTCCAAATAGGCTGTTTTTTTTAGTACATCATCCCAAACTAAATCGCTAAACTTTTCGAGTTGTGAGATAACTTTTTTGGGTTGATTTTCTTTTGCTTTTCCCCAAGCATTTTTGTCTATTCCCTGTGCTGCTAAAAAAGTAGAAAATTCTTTATGCAATTCCTCAAATTGTTCTTTACTCAATAATCGATACTTCATTAGTACTATAATTTGTTTCACTGCAAAAATAGTACATTTGTCATCCCAAAAGAATAAACATGACAAAAAATGAAGTAATTCTTCAAATTAGAAGAATATTTGTAGCTCATCTGGAATGGAAAAATGCCATTCAAAAAATTCACTTAGGTTTCCATGTTTTACGAAAAGACGTTGATCTTTCTCAGTCTGATTGTATATTTGGATTATGGTATTATGGTGAAGGACAATATCTTTCTAACCTCAGCTCTTTTCTAAAGCTAGAAACTCTACACGAAAAGGCACATCACATACTACAATCAATTTACAAGCTAAATTTAAAAGAGGTAGAGATCGATAATGAACTCTACTTAAAATCAAGCATTGATAATTCGAAAACGCAAAAACAAAAACTTATCATGGCTTATTGTAAAGATCTTAACAAAGCGAACAAGAAATTTTCAAAAGCAATAAAAAAACTTTATGCTGAAATCTTAACAATACCTGAATCTCATTTTCAAAAGGATATTTTATTAACAAGTAAATAACACAACAATCCAAGCTTTTTTCTACCTTTGACGCATAACTTATATATATGCGAATAATTCTATTTCTTTTTATACTTGCAAACTTAATTTCGTGTGATGATGGTGATTTTGAAGTGCCTTCATTTGAGTTTGACACGACCGTTAACACTTGTGGAACTTATGTTTTGTATCGTACTAATTCTAATCAAACAGAAGCCTTAATTATTCAACTTAATGAAGAAGAAATCAGTCAGGAAGAAGGTGCAGTTGCTATAGCAATCACAACTAATAATTGTAATTATCGCATTTTTGATGATCGAATTGGAGCTGATTATTTTTGTTCAGATGTTCCTCCAGTTCAACCAATTGTAGTCAAAAATTGGACTGCTATGGCTGGAGAAAACAATTTTATTACTATAGATTCTAGTGTTTTATACGATGAAGATGGTATAACAATAATTGGATATAACCACCAAATTATTTTAAATAATTTAGTACTAGAAAGTGAAGGAGAAAGCATTATTATTGAAAGCTATGATTATGGAAGTTTTAATACATACTTATAAGTTCTATTAGACGATCACAAGCATAAAAACATACAATAACTTACGATAAATACTGTTATTTAGGTAGTTTGAATTATGATTTAAAATAAATAGATGAAAAAAATACACTATTTACTAATTGGCTTACTTTGGGTACAAATAGTAGCTGCTCAAACAACACGAAAGTACTCTAACGAGTTTTTAAATATCGGTGTTGATGCTGCTGCTTTAGGTATGGGAAATACGGTAATAAGCAATGTTTCTGGTGTAACAGCTGGCTATTGGAATCCAGCAGGATTAGTGGGAATCACCGACTACGAAGGAGCTTTAATGCACGCTTCCTACTTTGCCAATATCGCACAATATGAATATATCGGATTTGCAATGCCTCTACAAAAAAATTCTGCATTGGGTATATCTCTGATCCGTTTTGGTGTTGACGATATATTAGACACAACACAATTGATAGACAGTCAGGGAAATATTAATTATGAAAACATTGAATTATTTTCTGCTGCCGATTATGCCTTGCAATTATCCCTAGCTCGTAAAGAAATCTTTAAAGATATTAACGTGGGGTTCAATGCTAAAATAATCCATAGGCGTATCGGAAAATTTGCTACTTCGTATGGCTTCGGATTTGATGCAGGTATGCAAATGAATAGAGGTAAATGGCATTATGGACTTATGATAAGAGACATTACCACTACTTTTAATGTATGGAGTATCAATGATGAGGCTTTTGCTCAAATTCAAGATGCCATACCGGGTTCTAATCAAGAATTGCCTGAAACTACAGAACTAACAATCCCTAAAGTACAAGCAGGAATTACTAAAGACTGGAATATTACACGAGATATCGGTTTACAAACTGCGTTAGAAATGAACATCCGTTTTGTACAGACAAATGCTATCATCAATACCTCTTTTGCAAGTATCGAACCAGCCTTTGGATTTGTTGCAGATTATGAAGATATGATTTTCTTAAGAGGAGGTATCAATAATTTACAACAAGAGATTCAATATGACAACAGCCAATCAATCAGTTGGCAACCTAATTTTGGAGTAGGTTTTAAATACAATGGCATTCAAGTAGATTATGCTTTAACAAATATTGCAAGTGTTGGAAATGCCCTATACAGCAATATTTTTTCTGTAAAAATTGATTTTGAAGCTTTTAGAAAATAAGCCCATTGCTCACAGCCTAAAGCCCAAACTTCATAACACAAAAACCCATCTATGTACAAAAACTACTTATTAGCCATCCTTTCTGGTTTTATTTTAGCTTTAGCATGGCCAACTTATGGATTTCCCTTACTAGTATTCTTTGGATTTGTACCGCTTTTACTCGCTGAAAAATCAATTCGTGAAAAGCAAAACAAGCACGCTAATTTTCATACTTTTTTTACTTCCTATTTAGCATTTTTTATTTGGAATAGTATAACTACATGGTGGATATGGAATTCAACTGCTGTTGGGGCAGTTTTTGCAATTCTTGTCAACACCTTATTGATGACTTTGATTTTTCAAGTCTATCATGTTATCGCCAAACGAAAACCACAACGCTTTGCTCTGATTTTTTTAGTCGCAGTTTGGATTACTTTCGAAAAATTTCACCTCAACTGGGATTTCTCTTGGCCCTGGTTAAATTTAGGAAATGTCTTTGCCGACTATCCACAATGGATACAATGGTATGAATACACGGGTTCATTTGGTGGAAGTCTTTGGGTTTGGATCGTAAACATCAGTATTTTCAATGCCATTAATTACTATATAAAAAATTCTGATAAAAAAACCTTTATCAAGAAATTACTACTTTCTGCAAGTTTAATTGTATTAGGAATATTTATCTCCTTATATCAATACACATCTTATCAAGAAAAAGGAGAAAAACTAACTGCAATAGTATTACAACCCAACACAGACCCCTATACCGAAAAATACCATCAATCACATACAAAAATTGCAGATGATTTATTAGAATTAACAAAAGAGCAAATGGATAAGAATGTTCAATTTGTCTTAGCTCCAGAAACTGTTTTTTCAAACAATATAACTATTCAGAAGTTTAATCAATCAGAAGCTTTTCAAAATATAAATAACTTTTTTTCAAACTATCCACAAACTACTTTTTTAACGGGTATTAGTTTATATAAAATCTATCAAGCAACAACAGCCCCCTCACCTACTGCCAATAAATTTACGAATACGGATAAGGCTTGGTATGAAAGTTATAATGCGGCTTTATTTATAGCGCAGGATAAATCACCCCAAAAATATTATAAATCTAAATTAGTAGTCGGGGTAGAACATTTTCCATTTCGCGAAGTATTGCAACCCCTATTAGGAGATGTTATGATTGATTTAGGTGGTAGTGTCTCTACACTTACCCCACAAGATGAAGTTGCTATTTTTACACATCCCATTCAAGATCTAAAAGCAGCTCCAATTATCTGTTATGAATCTATCTATGGTGAATATATAGGGAACTATGTGCAAAAAGGAGCCAATTTTTTAGCCATTGTCACCAATGATAGTTGGTGGGGCAGAACACAAGGTCATAAACAACTCTTAAGTTATGCACAAATTCGTGCCATAGAACATCGTCGCGCTATTGTTAGAAGTGCCAACTCTGGAATATCGGCTTTTATCAATCAAAAAGGCGATGTTTTAAGTCGTTTAGATTATGAAACTAGAGGGGCACTAAAGGGAAGTATCTACGCCAATAAGCATCTAACATTCTACACAAGATATGGCGATTATATCGCACGCATAGCCGCTTTTGTAGCCGTCCTTTTCTTATTGGTCGGACTGTTTGTAAAAAGAAAAGACTAGATCTTGGTATATTTAAAATATACATCAGTTCTAGTGAATCCTAAAAAAGCCGTCATGTCGAATGATTAAAAAAGATGAAGTCTTTTTAATTGTATCGAAACAGGCTATTAATAATTTTGGATTAATACTTCCGTTGGGATATTCAATTTCTGACTTAAATTTCTAATCATTTCTAATGTCAATTTCCTTTTTCTATTAAGTATTTCACTAACTCTACTTTTAAATCCAACCACTTCTGCTAAATCCTTTTGTTTCATGCCTAATTGTTCCATTCTGAATTTTATTGCTTCAATTGGGTCAGGCATTTCTATTGGATATTTTTCCTTTTCAAACTTTTCGATTAAGATTGATAAAATTTCCAATTCATCTCCTTCTTTAGTTTCTTTTTTAGCATCAAAGATTACTTCAAGTCTTTTAAGAGCTTTTTCATAATCTAGTTCAGTTTTTATAGGTTGTATATTCATGATTCTTTTATTAAATATTGTTTGCGTCTATTTTATCATACTCGGTGTGAGTTCCAATAAATTTTATCCATATTATTTGGTATTCAAAATTCATTTTCACTATCAATCTGTATTTGTTCCCTTTTATATTAAATACAATTCTGTCATTTTCCAATATACTTGCACTTGGATATTCAAGTTTCATTTCATTTGGATTATTCCAAGAAGCCTTTTCGGTTTCTCTGTACCAGGATTTTAATTGCTGTTCACAATCAGTATGCCTAATCCAAAATTCTCTCAAAGTTCTCCTAGATATAATTCTCACTTTATTTTCTTTAAAGTGCAAATATAATAAAAAGTTCCCAATATGGTATTTATTTTTAAAAATATATAGTTAACATTGCCAGTTCGAGCAGTTTATATTGAGCAAAGTCGAAATACAGTCGAGAACATTGTCAGTTCGAGCGCAGTCGAGAACCCCGCAACATCCGATCCTTACCCAAAAAATCTTTTTTTAACTGTACCGATTGAAAACCCGTTTCCTTTAGTATTTCTACTGTTTCCGATCCTAAATATTGATTAATTTCAAAATACAATTTCCCGTTTTCTGTAAGATGTTTTTTAGCTAAATCGCTTATTTTCTTGTAAAATAACAAAGGATTTTCATCTAAAACATACAAGGCTTGATCAGGTTCATATTGCAATACATTTCCATGCATTTGTTTTCGCTCTTGTTCGCGTACATAAGGTGGATTGCTAACAATAATATCAAAAGTAGCTGGTAGCCGATCTGTTTGTAAAATATCCGCTTGTGAAAATTGAATGGATACCTTATTATTTATTGCGTTTTTAGTTGCAATAC
>JAUVBX010000082.1 GCA_030590985.1 Lutibacter sp.
GCTACACTACATCAAATAACTAATTCTAACTTTGGGTTATCGAAAAATAATTTTATTGGAAGCTTACTACAATACAACAACAAACATAAAGATTGGAGTACTTTTTATCTTAAAGAAAGGCTTCAAATTCAATTGGATTTATCACAGCATAAAGGTTTACTTACTAAACACGAAATTCCCAATTATAATACTTTACATAAAATCTGTAATGACTTATTACAAGACATAAAACCTAGCTTATTACATGGTGATTTATGGAGTGGGAATATTCTAATTGCTACAGATGGAACTCCTTATCTAATTGATCCAGCAGTATATTATGGACATAGTGAAGTAGATTTAGCCATGAGTCGTCTTTTTGGAGGATTTTCAACTGATTTTTACGATTCTTATCACAGTATCATCCCAAAATTGACTGGAAACAATGAACGAAATGATCTCTATCAGCTGTATTATTTATTGGTACATTTAAACATATTTGGTATAAGCTATTATGGCTCTGTAAAAAGAATTTTGGATTACTTCTTTTAATAAAGGAAACTACAATTCTTGCATATCAACTAGCATCTTATAAGTACCATTAGCAGAAATTAGGTTTTTATGTGTTCCTTGTTCTATGATTTTACCTTCCTTCATTACTACAATTAAATCCGCTTTTTGAACAGTCGACAAACGATGTGCAATAACTAAAGAAGTACGGTTTTGCATCATGTGTTCTAGAGCATCTTGTACCAAACGTTCTGATTCTGTATCTAAAGCCGATGTGGCTTCATCTAAAATCATTATTGGTGGATTTTTAAGTACAGCACGAGCAATAGATAAGCGCTGTTTTTGTCCACCAGACAATTTACCACCTGCATCTCCAATACTCGTATCATATCCTTTAGGTAAATTCATGATAAAATCATGGGCATTCGCAATTTTTGCCGCCTGAATAACTTGTTCATCAGTAACGTTGTCCATACCAAAAATGATATTGTTTTTTACCGTATCATGAAATAAAATAGCGTCTTGGGTTACCAATCCCATTAATCCTCGAAGTGATTTTTTAGTTAAATCCCTAATATCTTTCCCATCAACACAAATTTTTCCTTTATTAACATCATAAAAACGTGACAACAAGGCTGCAATAGTTGATTTTCCACTCCCTGACTGCCCTACCAACGCCACTGTTTGTCCTTTTTCAATTACTAAATCAAAATCTTGTAAAATCCAATCATCTTCGTATTTAAATGACAAATTAGAAAACTCAATACTCTTATCAAAAGTAGTTTTGGTAATCGCATCTAGTTTATCATCTAACGGATTTGAAGTTTCTAATACTTCAAGTACACGTTCTGCCGCTGCATTTCCTTTACGAACAGCATAAGTAGCTTTTGAAATAGCTTTTGCAGGTGTCAAAATATTATAAGCCAGTCCCATAAAAGAAATAAAAGCACTAGCTGCTAAACTTTTTTCTACGAGCACCATTTGTCCTCCATACCACAACAAAATAGCAATCACAACAATTCCCAAAAATTCACTAACAGGTGATGCTAAGTTTTGACGATTAAGTAATCGGTTAGATATATTATAAAAACGACCTGTTGATTGTTTAAAGTGTTTTGTAAAAAAACCTTCCGCATTAAAACCCTTAATTACGCGTAATCCACTTAAAGTTTCTTCGATTAAGGATAAGAAATACCCTTGTTCTTTTTGGGCAATATCTGATTGTTGTTTCAGTTTTTTTCCAATACTAGAAATAACAAAACCCGATATGGGAATAAAAACCAACACAAATATTGACAGTTTAGGGCTGAGTAAGAACATTCCTATTAAAGTGAAAATTATTGTTAGCGGTTCTCTAACAATCAATTCTAAAATAGATAAAAACGAATGTTGAATTTCTAATACATCTGTAGAAATACGAGCCATCATATCACCTTTACGCTTTTCAGAATAGTAGGCAATTGGAAGACTCAAAGATTTTTCATATAAATCATTACGAATATCTTTTAACACTCCGTTTCTAAGGAACGTAATAAAAAACATCGCAGCGTAATTAAATATATTTTTTAACAAAAAAATTACAATAATCAAACTTACCATAAACAATAAAGCGGTGACTTTACCGTGAATTTCTGTTAAACTAGTAATTTGGAAATTTATATAATCACCTGCATATTCTTTAAAAGAACCCATACCGCTCCAGTTTGGTTTTATTAAAACGGGTTTATCTTTTTCAAATAATACATTTAACATTGGAATCAATGCTAAAAAAGATAATACACTAAAAATTGCATAAAAAATATTACTGATAATATTTAGAAAGCCATACAATTTGTATGGTAAAGCATAGCGTAATATTTTCTTAAAATAATTCATTTATATAGTTATTGTAAAAAAATTAGGGATTAACAGAGTAAAGTTTGAAACATCATTTTACTAATTCTAGCTAGCTACAAATTCATTTCTTTAATGATCCTTTGAATTTTAGTATCCAAAACGTTTTCTATATTTTGTGCTTCATCAATAGAATTTAAAGCGGTATTCACACTAAAATAAAACTTAATCTTAGGTTCTGTACCACTAGGTCTTGCCGCCACTTTAGTGCCCTCTGCTGTATGGTAAATCAAGACATTTGATTTTGGAATTTCAATATTTTTAGCTTCACCCGTTACCAAATTTCTAGCCTTTGATGCTTGGTAATCATACAACCAAGTAACAAGAGAACCATCAATTTCTGTCAAAGGTTTATTACGTAAATCAACCATCATTTGAGCGATTTGGTTAGCGCCTTCTATGCCTTTTTTAACTATTGATATTAGATGTTCTTTATAAAAATTATGTTTAACATATAATTGTAGTAATTTTTTATAAAAAGAACTCGCATTGGCTTTTGCATCAGCTGCAATTTCACAAGCTAATAATGCTGCTGTAACAGCATCTTTATCTCTATTAAAATCACCTACCATATAACCAAAACTCTCTTCACCTCCACCGATAAATTCTTGTGAACCTTCGGCTTCTCTAATCATTTTGGCAATCCATTTAAAACCTGTTAAACCAACCTTACTCTCTACACCATAACTTTCTGCTATTACATTTACTAAATTAGTAGAAACGATGGTTGAACCAATAAATTGTTTTCCATTTAATCGACCTTCTTCTTGCCATTTTTTTAATAAAAAATCATCCATCATACACATGGTTTGATTTCCGTTAAGAAGTTGCATGTCTCCTTCCATATTTCTAACTGCTATTCCAATTCTATCTGAATCGGGATCGGTACCAATAACGATATCAGCACCTATTTTATCTGCCAAATCCGTTGCCATTTTTAGGGCGGCTGGTTCTTCAGGGTTTGGAGAAGCTACTGTCGGAAAATCACCGTCAGGAATTCTTTGTTCTTCAACTATATGAACATCGGTATAACCAGCTCTTTTTAAAGCTTCAGGAATCAATTTAATAGAGGTTCCATGCAAAGAAGTAAAGACAATTTTAAGCTGATTACGTTCTTGAGTATTTGCAAATGTCCCATTAGAAATAGAAGCTTTCCAAAATGCTTCGTCTAATTCAGCCCCAACGTAGATTAGTAAATTTTCGTTTGCTTTAAAATTTATTTCATCAAAGTTTAAACTATTTACCTTGGCAATGATAGCATTATCTTCAGGTGGAACAATTTGCCCGCCATCATTCCAGTACACTTTATAACCATTGTACTCAGGTGGATTATGAGAAGCCGTCAATACAATTCCTGCATCACATTTCAAATGACGAACAGCAAAAGATAACTCTGGAGTTGGGCGCATATCATCAAACAAATACACTTGTACCCCATTAGCCGTAAAAACATCAGCTACAAGTTTTGCGAAAGTATCCGAATTATGGCGACAGTCATAAGCAATAGCTACTTTTAATTCTTTATTTGGAAAACATTCTTTCAGATAATCAATTAAACCTTGAGTTGCTTTGCCATACGTATATTTATTCATACGATTGATTCCAGCACCCATGATACCTCTCATACCACCTGTTCCAAACTCTAAGTCTTTATAAAACCGATCGGTCAGTTGGTCTATTTGATCTGTATCAATTAGATCTTGAATTTCTTTTTGTGTTACTTTGTCAAATGGAGCTTTGGTCCAAATTTTTGCTTTATCAGTAATAGTCATTATTATTCTGTTAAAATCAGTTAAATGTTTTTTCGACAATTTTGTATCTTTCAATATTTGGATTAGTTCGCACTACTATCTCACCTAAAAATCCGGCTAAAAAGAATAAACTTCCAATAATCATGGTTGTCATTGCAATATAGAACCATGGATTATCAGTTACTAATCGCATTGGTACATGGAAATAATACAAACGCAGTAGTTTCATCAAACCAATATAAAAGGCAGATAAAAACCCCACAATAAACATCATAGTTCCCCATAATCCAAAAAAATGCATGGGGCGCTTTGCAAATTTTGCTACAAACCAAATAGTAATCAAGTCTAAAAAGCCATTGATAAATCTACTCATTCCAAATTTTGTGATCCCATATTTTCGCGCTTGGTGTGTTACTACTTTTTCAGTAATTTTAGTATAACCCGCATTTTTTGCTAAAACAGGAATATAGCGGTGCATTTCACCATGCACATTAATATTTTTTATAACATTTTTATCATAGGCTTTTAAGCCACAATTAAAATCGTGTAAATCTAAACCAGAAGTTTTTCTAGCAGCCCAGTTAAAAAATTTTGAAGGTATATTTTTTCTAATTTTTGAATCATAGCGTTTCTTTTTCCAACCAGACACTAACTCATTTTCCTGAACTTTAATCATCTCATACAAGCCAGGAATTTCGTCAGGACTATCTTGTAAATCAGCATCCATCGTTATGATTACATCACCTTGTGCAATATTAAAACCGGCGTGTAAAGCCTGAGATTTACCAAAGTTTTTTTGAAAACGTATGCCTTTTACATTCGAATCTTTAGAGGCAAGCTTTTCGATTACTTGCCAAGACTTGTCTGTACTACCATCATCGATAAAAATCACCTCATAAGAATACGAATTGGATTGTACAACACGTACAATCCAATCATATAATTCGGTTAATGATTCTTCCTCGTTTAGTAAAGGAATTACTATAGATAAATTCATTAAATACTATAATTTAATACTGATTTTCATCTTTTTTCATAATCAAACCAGCAATTAGAGATACGATTAAACCAAAAAACAAACTCATTGCCAAACTCATAGCCACTATCATACCTGGACCACTAAATTTTTTAGACATTTCTAAAGCTTGTTCTAATTGTTCTTCGGGCATATCAGGAAATTTTTCATACATCGCTTGTTCTTGAAATTCTGCCATTTTAGACATGTATTCTGGTTCAATAACATACATTAAAATCATTTGATATATGATTCCAATAATTGCGGCAACAAGAGCCATTCCTAAACCAATTTTGATTGCTTGACCTAACTTTAATAAACCATTGTTCTTAGATTTATATTCATAAATTCCATATACCATTAATCCAATAAAGATAAGAGCTCCTACAACTCCCACACCCCAATGTGGTTTAAAAAGATTTCCAAATGAATAATTAACTAAATTAACAATCAAAGATAATACACCTATATAAAATCCATAGGTTAACATTATTTTGGTTGCCGAATTTTGATTTTCCATGTTATATATTTTTAAAGTTAGTGATGTACAAAGATAGTAAATTGATTTAAGAAAAAATACTATCAACAAGATGAGAAAAACTAAAAACACTAGTTGAAAATTCTGAATTAGTTTTGTATCTTTGCAGCGAGGCAAGTCCTACACAACCAGCTCCCTTTGAATCCCCCAGGGCGGGAACGCAGCAAGGGTATTAGGTCGTAGCGGTGTGATGTAGGTAGCTTGCCTTTTTATAATTAAAAATGCTGATAGAACTTAAACTCCTATCAGCATTTTTAATTACAAAAAAAAGCCGTCATAAGACAGCTTTTTTGAAATTATAAAATAAAAGGGCTATTTCCCTTCCATTTTCTTTTTAAGTGCTGCTAAAGTATCATTAACATCTCCTAATGTTGTAGGATCTGCTTCTTTAACCTTTTTAGCTGCAGCTTTTACAGCTTTTTCTTCTTCAGCTTTATATGTTGCTGAATGAGAAACTACTATTTTTCGATATTCTTTATTAAACTCTAATA
>JAUVBX010000040.1 GCA_030590985.1 Lutibacter sp.
CTGATCTTCCAAAATTTACCGAATCAATAATTATTCCTGATTTGGCACTGATGCGTATTGAGATATTATCATCTAGATATACTGAAATTGAAAATGTAAGTATTGCCCCTTCAAAAGGCAATTTTACTAGAGATATTGATCCTTCTACAGTACCTTATGAATATGGAAGAGAGTATTCTCAAGATGTTTTTTATCCAAATAAATTAGCTGCTTTAAAAGAACCTTATATTATGAGAGATTATAGGGGACAAGCACTTCAGGTTTTTCCATTTCAATATAATCCTGTTAGTAAAATACTTCGAGTTTATTCAGAGATTAAATTAAAAGTATATACTGAAAATAATTCAGGAGTTAATCAATTTGTTAGAATTCAAGATTTTGATAGAGTTGCAAAGGAATTTGATAAGATTTATACCAATCATTTTATAAATTACAATACGTATCAATCTAGATATACTCCTTTGGAAGAAGAAGGGAATATGTTAATAATCTGTCACGATGCTTGGACTGCGGAGATGCAAGATTTTGTAACTTGGAAAAACACTATTGGACGCCCATGCGAAATGGTGACTGTAACTGATGCTGGTAGTACGGCTCCAAATATAAAAACCTATGTAGAGAATTATTATAATACGAATGGATTAACTTATTTATTACTGATTGGTGATGCTGCTCAATTACCCACAAATAGTGGTGGTGGTCTTGGTGGTGATTCGGATAATGCTTACGGTTATATTTCAGGTAGTGATCATTATCAGGAGCTTTTTGTCGGACGATTTTCGGCTGAAGATGCAACACACGTAATGACACAAGCTGAAAGAACTATAGAATATGAAATGGGAGATCAATTAGCAGCAGACTGGTTAAATAAACTAATGTCAGTAGGTTCAAGTCAAGGTGGACCAGGTCAAGGAGATGATGATGAATACGATTATGAGCATCTTAGAAATATGCAAACTGATTTGTTAGGTTTTACTTATGTAGCACCACCCTATGAGCATTTTGATGGTTCTCAAGGTGGAGATGATGCTCCAGGTAATCCTACTGCAGCAGGTGTGGGAACTGATATTAATTCAGGTTTGAGTATTATTAACTATACAGGACACGGAAGTGTGACTTCTTGGAGTTCTTCTGGATTTTCAGTTACCAATGTAAATAATTTAACAAATGATAATAAATTACCTTTTATATGGTCAGTTGCTTGTGTAAATGGTGCTTTTGTCGGACAAACATGTTTCGGAGAAGCTTGGTTACGAGCAGAAAATAATGGTGAACCAACAGGTGCAATAGCGATAATGGCTTCAACAATTAATCAAAACTGGGCACCACCAATGGCAGCTCAAGATGAAATGGTTGATTTATTAGTTGGTGCATCTACTAATGGAACAAAAAGAACCTATGCAGGTTTATCCATTAATGGTTGTTTCCAAATGAATGAAGAGTATTCTGATTTTGCTATGACGGATACATGGACATGTTTTGGCGATCCTTCACTATTAGTAAGAACTGATAATCCTGCTGTTATGACAATTTCACATAATTCGGTTGCCGTAGTAGGAGAAACGATATTTAATGTGTCTTGCGATACAGACGATGCATTAGCAACTATATCTGATAATGGTGTAATTATTGGTTCAGCAGTTGTATCTGCAGGTAATGCGGCTATACCAGTTGCTGGTCTTGTACCAGGGACAAATTTAACTCTTGCAGTAGTGGGGTTTAATAAGGTAACATATTTAGCTACAGTTACAGTTATTGCGCCAAGTGGTTCTTATTTAGTTGTTGATTCTTATGATGAAACGATTACTTATGGGCAATCTAATGATTTAGATATTGCTATTAAAAATGTTGGAGCAGAAGATGCAATTAATGTATCAGCAACTACAACAACATCAGATCTTGAAGCTAGTTTTACAAACGCAACTTATAGTTATGGAACAATCGCTGCTGGAGAAACAAGTCCAACAAGTACAGGAGCTTTTACTTTGACAGTCTCAGATGTTGTCCCAGATCAATATGTTATAGAAGTAGCAATTGAAATGACAGATGATTCTGATACTTGGACAACTACAAAATTTGTAACTGTTAATGCTCCTGAATTTACAATTGGCCATTTAACAGTAGATGATTCAGCAGGTAATGATGATGGTATATTAGATCCAGGAGAAACAGCAGATATAATTATTTCAACTACAAACTCAGGACATGCTGATATTGTCAATGTTATCGGAGCAATAACGTCAACAAGTTCTGATTTAACCCTTAATTCGGTTAGTACTTCACCAGTTTCTTTAAATACTGGAGAAACACAAGGTTTTGTATTTAATGTGACAGCAGATAGCGATACACCTGAAGGTACATTAGCAACAATAGCTTATACGGTTACTGGTGGTACTTCAAATCAATATTTTGCTACTATGGATTTCGATGTTGTTATCGGCTTTGTTCCTGAATATTGTGCTGCTGGAGCAGATAATACATCAGATGAATTTATTCAACAAGTCCAATTTGTTGATATTGATAATGTTAGTGCTCAAGGTCCTGATTATACAGACTATACAAGTATAATTGCTGTTGTTGATCAGGGAGAGTCATATCCGATAATAATTACTAATGGTGAAAGTTTTACTAGTGATCAGATGGGATGTTGGGTAGATTGGAATTATGATGGTGATTTTACGGATGCTGATGAAGAGTTTGTAATCACCTATGTACATAATAGTCCATCATCGGGATTAGGTACTGGAACAGGAACGATTACGGTACCTGTTGATGCGAGATTAGGTACTGCAAGAATGAGATTGAGGGTTATGTACACAGGAGGTTTAAGTCCATGTGGAAATACATCATATGGTGAAGTTGAAGATTATACTTTAGAGGTGCACGGCGATTTAGGTACAGCATCATATAATCTAGCTACTATAAGTTTATATCCAAATCCAAATCAGGGCTCATTTACAATTGATTTAACTAATTTAAGACGATCAAATACTGCTACAATTGAAGTCTTTAACGTAAATGGACAATTGTTATTACAAAAAACTACATCAGAACCTAAGTTAGATATTACATTAGGTGAAGCTACAGGTGTTTATTTTGTTAGAATAACTTCAGGAAAGCAAGTGATTAATAAAAAATTAATTATTAACTAGTATATATAATAGTAAATCTTTATAAGACTCCGTGAGTTTATACTTACGGAGTTTTTTGTTGGTTATAACTAATAGAAAGTAGTCTAAATAATTGATTTCAGCATTTTTAGAAATATTAGCTTATCAAACAAAAGTGATTATTCAGTAATAAATACTAATTTTCATTCTAAAAGAAATATTTAAATGCTGACTACTTCATTGTTTATTTTTCTAATAAGTTTTTTATTGTTGCTGTTGCTGCAAATGAAATAGCAAAGTTTTTTCAAAAATTTAAATTTGACACGTAATATTGTCAAATAACATTTTACTTCTTTAAAATATAACGTTTGTATATAAAACCTGCTATGTATTGTGCTAGTACAAAAGCTATTACATTAAAAAGTAGTGAACGAAATGAAAATCCTATATTAAAATTCATTTTGTTATAGATACGTAAAAGAATAATAAAAACTACGGGTATATGGATTGCCAGCATCCAATCTTGTGTTTTGAAATTGCTTTTTACTCGCCAAAAACCGAATGGAAATGCTAAAAAGAAAACAATAACTGCAAAAGTGATATTATCCATAGGTTAAAATATATTATTCTGAAAAAGCTATTTTTAGTCCTATGGCTATTAATACACCACCAAATATTTTTGAAAAAACTTTTTGATATCGATTATAGTAAATACGTATGCGTTTTTGAGTAAAAAACACAGCCACTAAACTAAACCAAAGTGTTGTGTTGACAATTAGTATAATACTGATAATTAGCATTGTGACATTAGGTGTATCAGGTCTTATAACCAAGCTAAATAAACTTAAGAAAAATAAAGTAGCCTTTGGATTTAATACATTGGTTAAAAACCCTATTCTAATAGCTTTTAAGGGAGAAATATCATTTAAATGGGTTTTATTTTCAATTGAAATGGCTGTTGGTGTATTTATAAACGACATAATGCCAATATATAATAAGTAGGCAACACCCAGATATTTGATAATACTAAAAATTACGATAGATTTTGAAATTAGTAAAGCTAAACCCGCTAGACTATAAAAGATATGAACAGCTATTCCTAAACCAAAACCTACAGCTGTAAAAACACCGGTTTTACGAGAATAGGTCAGTGAATTCTTAAGTGCCATAAAAAAATCAGGCCCAGGACTAATTACGGCCAATAGATGAATTAATGTGACACTTGCTATCAATGAAAAATCTGTCATAAAACAAATGTAAATAATTTTTTTAAACTCTTATTCAAGATCTTTAAACTCTAGTAAAAAATCTTAAATTTTTCCTATATTTGTTAACTAAATTTATTAATATGAATTATCCTAAAAAAGTGGTTATCGGTGATATTACCGTAAGAGATGGTTTTCAACATGAAGAACAGTTCATTGCAACAGATGCAAAAGTATGGATGCTGGAAGAATTGATTCTAGCAGGTGTTAAACATCTTGAAGTTTCTAATTTTGGAAACCCACGTGGAATGCCACAGTTTAAGGATGCGGATGAGCTTTTTAAAAAAATTAGAAATAGCAAAAAAGTAAAAGATCAATTAGATGATGTTGTATTGACAGCGGTTACGATTAGAGAAAGAGCTATTATGCGAGCTATTGAGGCAAAAAAAGAAGGTTATGGACCTGATCGTATTTTGTTAATGGTTTCTACAAGTGAATCACATCAATATAAAAACTCTGGATTGAACCTTAAAGATTATTGGGCGATGAGTGAGGAATGGATCAAGAAAGCAAAAGATGCAGGCATCAAAGTGAATGGGACGGTGAGTACCATTTGGGGTTGTCCTATTGAAGGACCTACAGACATGAAAGATGCTATTAAATTTACCAACCGTTGGTTTGATATTGGTGCTGATGATGTGGAACATGCAGATCATGATGGTTCTGCATCACCTGATAGAGTTTTTGATTATTATTCACAACTTTTAGCATCTGTTAATAATCCACATAAACAAATTGCACATTTTCACACAACAAGAGGTTGGGGCTTGGCAAATGTCTTGGCAGCCCTTCAAGCTGGGATTTCTAACTTTGAAGCTACCATGGGTGGAATAGGAGGTCAACCTGCAAACTTTGTAGATGGAGTACCTGTATCTGGTACAGGTGAATATTATTATAATGACCCGAATATCGTAGGATTGGTTTCTACTGAAGACATGGTAGTAATGATGGATGAAATGGGAATTGATACAGGATTAGATGTAGATAAAATTATAGAAATTGGTAAAATGACCGAACGTATTTTAGGCAGAACACTCCGATCTGAATCTATTAAAAGCGGACGAATTCCTAAGTTTTTAAAGGGGTAAGTGATTTCCTGTTTAAAAATTTTAATTTGAACATAAAAAAATTACTTTACATACCATCTACATTCCTTTTTCTCACACTATTACTGAGTTGTAGTCAAAGTAGAAATATCTTAGACTTGAGAAAGAATACTATTGAATTCAATCAAAAAAACGAGATTAATTCCATTTTAATATTTGTATGAATATAAAACAAAATTTGATTGGGCTTATCGGTGAAACGCCAATGCTCCAATTAAAATCTGTGAGATCAGATTGGGAGATTTATCTAAAATTAGAATATTTCAATCCTGCTGGAAGCTTTAAAGACCGCACAGCTCGTGCTCTTATAGAAGCTGCAGAAAAATCAGGAAAATTAAAAAAAGGAATGACACTCTTTGAGTCGTCATCCGGGAATACTGCCAAGGCTCTAGCTATGCTTTCGTCTGCTCGTGGATATAGATTTGTCGCAATTGTAGACAAACATGCTCCTGCAGATAAATTAAATGCCATCCGTGCTTATGGTGGAAAATTACACTTCTGCACTGATGAAGAAGATAAAGAAGGAGGTCACCTTGTAGATGTGCGTCGTAATTTGGCTAAAAAATTAGCTAAAGAGTCTGGTGGTATAAATTTAGATCAATATGATAACCCTGAAAATCCATTGGGATTCTATAATACTCTTGGAAAAGAAATTTATAAGCAAATTCCAGATCTTGATTATCTAATAGGCACTGTCGGAACGGGTAGCTCTCTTTCTGGTACCGGAAAATTTGTAAAAGAGCATAGTCAAACAAAAATTATTGCCATAGAACCTCAAGGATCAAGTCATTTTTCGCCACACGGACACGGGTATTTTATTTCAGGACCCGGATATCCGGCTGGTGCAATTTTACCAAAAAATATTGATGTGTCGGTTTTTGATAAAAACGATTTTATTTCAGATTCACAAGCATTCAATACTATGCGATATTTTGCACAACACAAAGGACTACTCTTTGGTGACTCTAGTGGTATGCTACTTTATTATGCTATGAAGTTTATCAAAAACACATCCTTATCAGATAGAGTAAAAAAAATGGTTCTTATTATTGGTGATAGTGGAGAAAGTTATTTATCTCACGCTTTTAACGATGGTTGGATGATAGAAAATGAACTTATGGATAAGCAAATTATAATTGATTTATCTAAGTTTTATCTTTAAACCTGAGTTTGATATAAAATCTAAAGTAAAAATAAAGAAACGATAACCTTTTCAACTAATATTTTCTAAATAATTCGTTATTTTATCTTATTTTGTATATCAAATTTTACTATTTCTTAGCTTTCTGTAAATTGAATTTTATGTCGAACTCTGGTTATAAAATGCTAAACTTTCCTGTTAGCTTAATCATTGAAAACTTTAGTTATCTTTGCATCCCCTATGAAAGATATAAAAATCATAGAATGTCCACGCGATGCCATGCAAGGTATTAAGGAATTTATCCCAACCGAAAAGAAGTTGCGATATATACAATTTCTATTATCCGTTGGATTTGATACAATTGATTTTGGGAGTTTTGTTTCCCATAGAGCTGTCCCGCAAATGCGAGATACAGCCGAGATTATATCACGTTTAGATTTGTCTGAAACAGATACAAAGCTTTTAGCTATTGTGGCAAATATTCGAGGAGCAAAAGATGCATCAAAATATGATAAAATAACCTATTTGGGTTATCCTTTTGCTATTTCTGAGATTTTTCAAATGCGAAATACAGGACAAACACTAGAGGAATCAGAGTTTACTTTAAAAACAATACTCAATATTGCAGATAAGACAAACAAAGAAGTTGTAGCCTATATTTCTATGGGATTTGGAAATCCCTATGGCGATCCGTGGAGTGAGGAGATTGTTTGTGAATGGACGGATAAATTGGTTCAGATGGGTGTGAAAATTATATCTTTATCAGATACGGTCGGTACGGCAGATCCTGAGATTATTTTTAGCTTGTTTTCGAAATTAATTACTAAGTATCCTGAGATTGAGTTTGGTGCACACTTACATACACATCCCGCAGAATGGTTTGATAAAGTGGATGCGGCGTATAGAGGAGGCTGTCGACGATTTGATGGGGCTATAAAAGGATATGGAGGTTGTCCCATGGCAAGAGACCATGTTACAGGTAATATGCCAACCGAAAAATTAGTATCTTATTTTACTCAACATAAAGCAGAAACGCATCTTAATGTAATGCGCTTCGAGAGTGCTTATAATGAAGCTTTGGATGTTTTTGGTTTTTTGGAATAATGAAAAATATCTTTTAAGAAGGAGTATAAATTTTGATTTTGCTTATCGGTCTTGTATATGATTTGTGCGGAATTGTCCGGTAGGATAATTCAGCTGCAAAATCAGATGTTAATTTAGGTTTTTTATATTCAATTGAACTTTATTTTAGCATAAATTATATACGTTGTTGTGCGCTGGTTGTATTCAGGTCATTCATGTTTTTTCGGGGCTGCACCGTTTTTTTAAGTGGTTGCGGGTCTCCATTGTTTATATTGCTAATTCATTTTCCATACTTATCCTTCCTTTTATCATCTCCATAACTACATCAGCCTTAAACCCTAATATTTTTGCGAAATGATTACATATTTTAATTTCAATTTCTGGAATATCCAGATCTTTTTGTGCTGGGAGTCCATTAATCATAATAATATTAATTAGGCCATATAGAATAAAAACCTTATCCTCACTGTTATTAGGTAAAATAGCATCTAGGTCATCAATTTCATAGTTTACATAAGCTCGAATTTTTCTTATATCTTCACTACTTACAGAAAATTCTTTTCCAGCGCGGACAATAAATTCCCAATATCTAGTAATTTGATCATCTTCGGCTTTATTTTTGTCTATTTCATAGGTATCAATATGAGCTGAAAGTAATCCGCTAAATTGCCTTTTGATTTCATTATTATCGACCGTATGAGGTAAATTTTTCCATATCTTTCTTGAAAGCATATTAGCCTCAGCAATGATTGGTAAACGGTTTATTGCAGACATTTTTAATAATAATTTAATTTATTAGCTTTTGAGAATAATATTTGCAAGGTATTCAACAACTTGCGCATAACAATTAAGATATGATTTCGTTTAAATAAACTATATCGTCTGATAAGCAAAGTACGGTGAAAAGAATGAAAAAGTCAAATAATCTATATTTCTGCTGAAAAATATAAATAATCATATATTAGCGAATTATTAACCAAATATATAGTATTATGAATTACAAAAATTTTTTACTGGGAACTCTTGTTGGAGGTATTGTTTATTTTTTATTAGGTTGGCTAGTGTATGGCGTTTTATTAATTAATATTTATCCAGCATCAGCATCTGAAAATGAGTGTTTCCTCTTTTATTTTTTAGGAAGTTTGAGTTTTGCGGCCTTGTTATCGTATGTGTTCAATAAGTGGGCAGGAATCAGTAATTGGGCTAGTGGCGCAAAAGCAGGAGCTCTTTTAGCTCTTTTAATTGCGCTTTACATGAACTTCTTTATGTATGCAAATGCTGCTGAAGTAAATTATCAAATTATGTTGTTAGATATCGTTGCTGGAACTTTTATGGGTTCTATAACAGGAGCTTTTGTAGCGATATTTGCTGAAAAGACTAAAGAATAAAAAATATTCTTTAGTAAGGACTGTTTGAAATGTAAAATATTTTGTCCATTCGAGCGCAGTCGAGATTCATTATTTTTTGATTTTCAATATAAATATTTCTCGACTGCGCTCGAAAAGACAGTTTAACGACTTTTCAGAAAGTATCTTTTTGTATTAAATTCGAGTATTCTAAATACGAGAGTATTTAAGAATGTATCGAGAACTAGCCATGCTTCTCCATAACCAAACGAATTACTTCGTCAGCTACAACCTCTTGAATTCCTTCATCTAAATGACTGGTAAATCCAACACAAGAACAGTTAATTTCACCCAAGACATATTTGTCATTTTTGTTTTCATCCCAATCTAGCATAAAATCTCCCGTCCAAATTAGCGGAACATCTAAACCTCCAATTTTTTCACTGATCATTGGTAAAGAATCGGTTAACATAGATACCAATTCTGGCCATTTTTCAGGTTTGTCGTAAGTGTAAACCGCTCCTGAAAATAAGGTAGCAGAAAAACTATCAGCACCTTCAGCTGGTTTTTTATGAACCACAAAAATCGGATTTGCACCAACCATTAAAATTCTAATTTCACCTTCTTTAATACGAGGCATGAATGGCATGTCAACGATCATACCATTATCACCTACGATATATTGTTCACAAAAATCCATAAATTCACTTAACGTATGATATTCTACATGATTGTCAACAGCTTCTGTACATTTCAATTTAGTATCTAAAGGCAAAGAATCACCTGCTTTATAAGGTCTTTCATCCACAACAACTACACGCCAAATTCCTGAACCTGTAGAACCACGATTTTGTTTTAATACGCGTTCACGATGTGAAATACTTACAGGAAATGTTTTTTTGAAATCAGCGATAGTATAATACGCATAGGTATCATCAGGAACTAAATCTGTAGTGGCTAATTTTACCAAAGCATCTTTTGCCCCAAAATTAATCATAGCATCAGGCGTGGACATGCCTACCAAACCAGCTTCTGATAATTTGGTTAATGTCTGGAAATATACTTTTTCACCATTTGGTAAATTCCCTGGATTGATTCGACTGATATATCCATCTGCTTTTTCTAAAGCATAGTCATAAATTACATCCTTCCATTCATCTCTAAAGTAAACGACTTCTGCATTCCAACCTTTGGCTTTTATTGCGTTAATGATGGGCATGGTGTCTTTTCGGTGTCCGTCAATCCATTTGTCTGATCCTCTTTCAGCTTCAAATACAATAATGTGTTTTTTCATGTGTATGATTAATTTAATTTGTTGATAAAAATTGCAAGTTTGCAAAGATAGTAAGTAGTAGAATTCTTTATAATGATATTAATCAGGTTATTTATTGTCATTCCGAATAATGTTTCATTCTGAATGAAATGAAGAATCTTTCGATAGATTGAAAAGATTATTCGTGCCTCAGAATGACACTAATAAGAACTATTTTTTCCTTAAATTTGTGACACTTAATTTTAAAAAAAATCAAATGCGATTATTCCAAGTAATTATTTTTAGTATAGTAGTAAGTTTATTTTTCTCTTGTGAAAATAAAGATGGAGACAAACAGATTGACGTGACTCTTTTGCAATTAAATGATGTGTATGAAATTGCACCACTTTCTGGTGGTAAAGAAGCCGGTATGGCACGAGTAGAAACCGTTCATAAAGAATTATTGGCAGAAAACCCCAATACTTATCTATTTATGGCAGGTGATTTTTTATATCCATCCTTGATTGGAACATTAAAATATGAAGGCGAAAAAATAAAAGGCAGACAAATGATTGAAGTTATGAATGCCATGAACTTTGACTTAGTTACTCTTGGAAACCATGAATTTGATTTAAAAGAAAACGAATTACAAAAACGGTTTAATGAATCTACTTTCCCTTGGACGATTGCCAACGCATTTCATAAAATAGACAGTATAACGGGACCTTTTTATTCTGAAAAAAAAGGTATAAAGACTTTTTTTCCTGACACCTATACAATTGATGTTACAGATGCTGATGGTACGAACCTAAAAATTGGAATATTTAGCGTTTGCCTACCTGTAAATGCACCGAGTTATGTTTCTTTTACTGATATTTTTGAAGAAGCGGTGAAAGCCCATGACAAATTAAAAAAAACAACCGATATTGTTATTGGAATGACTCATTTAGCGATAGAGGACGATCAAAAATTGGCTGAAATGTTACCTGATGTACAACTTATAATGGGAGGTCATGAACACTATAATATGATTGTTCCTGTTGGAAAGACGATAATTACTAAAGCCGATGCCAACGCTCGTACGGTGTATATTCATAAATTACATTTTAATAAAAAAACAAAAAAAGCGACCATTACTTCAACTTTAAAAACAATAAATGACGAGATAAAATCGGATCCTGAAATCGATAAAATTGTCAACAAATGGCAAGTAATTCTAAATGATAAAGTAGGTGAAGTAGTGAGTTCACCTCACGAAGTAATCTATATTGCTAAAGAACCTTTAGATGGACGTGAAGTCACCATTCGAAGTGAACAAACTAATTTAGGGCAACTGATTGCCAGTGCCATGCAAGCTTCTACAAAAGCCGATTGTGCCTTTTTTAATGGTGGCTCGGTTAGAATAGACGACCAAATTCATGGCAATATAACTGCTGTTGATTTATTTAGAGCTTTGCCTTATGGAGGAGCAGTGTTTACGTTAGATGTCAAAGGTGACTTCTTACAAAAAATACTTAATTTCGGAAAAGAAAGTAAAGGTAAAGGAGCGTATTTGCAACGTGCAAACGTAGATTGGGATACTAAAAATAACCAATGGTTAATCGGAGGAAAACCAATTGTTCCAACTAAAATCTATTCCGCAGCAATAACTGATTTCTTATTAACAGGTTATGATATTCCTTTTTTAACACACGAAAATAAGAATGTCTTAAAAGTACACGAACCAACGCCAGATGTTGATGCATTTGACGTTCGTAAGGCTTTGATTGTGTATTTGAAGGGATTGAAGGAGTAGAATTTGAATTTTTTAAAAGAATAAATGGCATTAAGTTGGAATGAAATAAAAGATAGAGCCTTAAAGTTTTCTAATGAATGGGCAGACGAAACAAAAGAACGTGCTGAAAAAGATAGTTTTTGGAACGATTTTTTTAATGTTTTTGGAATTTCGAGAAGACGTGTTGCGACTTTCGAGGAACCCGTAAAAAAATTAAATAATAAACAAGGATTTATTGACTTGTTTTGGAAAGGAACTTTACTTGTCGAACATAAATCAAAAGGAAAAGATCTTGATAAAGCTTTTGAACAAGCGACTGATTATTTTCCTGGACTGAAAGAACACGAACTGCCAAAATACATTCTTGTTTCAGACTTTGATAGAATTAAACTTTTCGATCTTGATGAAAGAACCGAATACGAATTTCATATTTCTGAATTTTATAAAAATGTGAAGTTATTTGGATTCATTGCAGGATACCAAAAAAGAACTTTTAAAGAAGAAGATCCTGTAAATATTCAAGCTGCCGAGTTAATGGGTAAGTTACATGATCGTCTAAAGGAATTTGGCTATGAAGGGCATCCATTAGAAATCTATCTAGTTCGTTTGCTTTTTATTCTTTTTGCAGATGACACAAGTATATTCGAGAAAGATATTTTTAAAGAGTATATCGACCAAAAAACAAGTGAAGATGCTAGTGATTTAGGCGCTCTAATGGCTCAGTTATTTCAAGTCTTAAATACGCCAAAAGATAAACGTCTTAAAAATTTAGACGAACACCTCAATCAGTTTCCTTATGTAAACGGAAAACTTTTTGAAGAAACGCTACCAATAGCTGCTTTTGATTCTAAAATGAGGAGTATTTTATTAAAAGCCTCTAGCTTAAATTGGGGTAAGATTTCTCCAGCTATTTTTGGTTCACTTTTTCAAAGTGTTATGAATCCTGAAGAACGCAGAAACCTAGGAGCACATTATACGTCAGAAAAAAATATTTTTAAATTAATAAAACCACTATTCTTAGATGATTTAAGAGCAGAGTTTGATAATGTAAAATCAAACAAAAATAAACTGGCAGAATTTCATCATAAACTCTCAACCTTAAAGTTTTTAGACCCTGCTTGTGGTAGCGGTAATTTTTTAATCATAACCTATAGAGAATTACGCCTTTTAGAAATTGATATTTTAAGAGAACAGTATAAATCGGGAGAACAAGTACTTGATGTCTCAAGTATATTATGGTTAGACGTTGATCAGTTTTATGGTATTGAATATGATGAATTTGCCTCCAAAATTGCTGGAGTTGCCATGTGGTTGATAGATCACCAAATGAATATGCGTGTTTCAGAAGAATTTGGTCAATATTTTGTGCGATTACCACTTAAAAAATCAGCCAAAATTGTTCACGGTAATTCACTCCAAATAGATTGGGAAGAGGTCGTTCCTAAAAAAGAACTTTCTTATATCATTGGTAATCCACCTTTTATTGGTTCAAAACTATTAGACCCAATACAACGAGAAGATATGGCACTTATTTTTGATGGTGTAAAAAATGGTAAAATATTAGATTATGTGGCCGCTTGGTATTATAAAGCAGCAGCTTATATGCAAAACACCACTATTAGAACTGCTTTTGTTTCTACTAATTCTATTACACAAGGAGAGCAAGTCAGTGTGCTTTGGAGCAAATTAATGAATACCTACAAAACGAAGATTCATTTTGCACACACGACCTTTAAATGGAGTAATAAAGCTAAAGGAAATGCAGCTGTTTATTGTGTTATAGTTGGTTTTACAAATTTTAAGACAAAACAAAAAAGATTATTTACTTACGAAGATGTTAAAGGTGAGCCTACAGAAATAAGTGTAAAAAACATCAATCCTTATTTAGCCAATGCTAAAGATTTATTCATCTTTAGACGTAGCCAACCAATATGCGATGTTCCTAAAATGGCTTTTGGAAATATGCCTTTAGATGGTGGTAATTTAATTATTGAAGACAAAGATAAAAAGCAGTTTTTAGCAGATGAACCCAAAGCCAAAAATTATGTCTTGCCACTTATTAGTGCACGTGAATTTTTAAACAACAAAAAGCGTTGGTGTTTGTGGTTAGAAGACATAAACCCAAAAGATTTAAG
>JAUVBX010000080.1 GCA_030590985.1 Lutibacter sp.
TAAAAATAAGAAATAATTCACTTCTAAGATTGTTACTTTTGTTGCAATTGCCAACGCCAAGCATCTCCCAAGGCATCTTCTAAAGATTTTTCAGATTTCCATCCCAATTCAGTATTAGCTAAAGTGGTATCGGCATAGGCTTCGGTAATATCACCAGCACGTCGTGGCACAATTTTATAATTTAATTTTTTATTCGTTGCTTTTTCGAAAGCATAGATTACATCTAATACAGAGCTCCCTTTTCCTGTTCCAATATTAAAGAATTCTAAGGCTGTTTTGTTCTTGTTTTCGATTAAACGTTTTAAGGCAACGATATGAGCTTTAGCTAGATCAACTACATGAATATAATCTCGAATCGCCGTACCATCCGGTGTTGGATAATCATCTCCAAAAACAGAAAGTTGTTCATGAATTCCTGCTGCTGTTTGTGTTACATAAGGAATTAAATTTTGAGGAACACCAATAGGTAACTCCCCAATCTTTGCAGAAGGATGTGCTCCAATTGGATTAAAGTAGCGTAAAGCAATTGCATTAAGCGAATGTGCGTTTGTAGTATCATTTAAAATATCTTCAGCTATTTTTTTAGTATTTCCATAAGGTGATTCTGCGGGTTTTATAGGGGCATTTTCTGTGATGGGCATTACATCTGCTTGCCCATAAACTGTGCAAGATGAACTAAAAATAAAATTATCTTGTTTTGACACCAACATGGCTTCTAATACATTGAGTAAGGAGCCTAAGTTATTGTTATAATATAATAATGGTCTCTCAACACTTTCACCAACTGCTTTGGAAGCTGCAAAGTGAATAATACCATCAACTTTATTGGAGTTAAAAAATGCCTCTACTTTAGGTTTATCTAATAAATTAAATTCTTCGAATTGAGGTTTGATTCCTGTAATGGAAGTAATTTGTTCTAAAACTTCAATTTTAGAATTGGAAAGATTATCAATTATTACTACTTTAAAACCATCATTTTGGAGTTCTACAACCGTGTGTGAACCTATAAACCCTAAACCTCCAGTTACTAGTACCTTCATATTATACTTGTTCAATAAAATCTAAAATTTTGTTTGTAATAAAGCTAAGTTGTTCTAATTCTAACTCCGTATGCATCGGTAAAGAAATAACTGTTTGACATAACTCCTTAGTTACTTCTAATTGATCTGTATCAAATTTAAAATGTTTATACGCTTCTTGTTTGTGCAATGGTACAGGATAATAAATCGCATTGGGAATTTTTTGACTTTTTAAAAATTCATGTAAAGCATCTCGATCTACCCCAACTAATTTTAATGTGTATTGATGAAAAACATGCGTTGAAAATACGCTTCGTTTAGGAATGCTGATCTTGTCATAATTAGCAAATGCTTTATCATAAAAATTTGCTGCTTTCTGACGTGCTTGAGCATAAGAGTCTAAAAAAGGTAATTTTATTCTTAATACGGCAGCTTGCATACTATCTAACCTTGAGTTAACTCCTATTCTGTTATAATAATATCGTTTAGACATTCCATGATTAACGATGCTTCGTAGTTTTTCTGCCAATAAATCATCATTTGTAAAGAGTGCACCACCATCACCATATGCACCTAAATTTTTTGAAGGGAAAAAGGAAGTTGTTCCAACCGCACCCATTGTTCCAGCTTTTTTGTGTATTCCATCCTTAAAAATATAATCAGCTCCAATGGCTTGTGCTGTATCCTCAATTACAAATAAATTATGTGCTTTGGCTATTTTTAAAATGGCTTCCATATTAGCACATTGTCCAAATAAATGAACGGGAACTATAGCTTTTGTTTTAGGTGTAATAGCTTTTTGCAAAGCATCTACATCCATATTAAATGTATCTGGATAAACATCTACCAACACAGGTTTTAATCCTAAAAGGGCTATTACTTCTACGGTGGCTGCAAAAGTAAAGTCTACAGTAATTACCTCATCGCCAGGTTGTAAATTTAAACCCATCATGGCTATTTGCAAGGCATCAGTACCATTTGCACAAGGAATTACATGTTTTATAGACAAATAATTTTCAAGTTCTTTTTGAAAAGATTTGACTTCATCACCATTAATGAATTGAGCTGATGCAGTGACTTCTTTTAGTTTGGCATCAATTAGGGGTTGAATATGTAGGTATTGACCCTGAAGGTCGACCATTTGAATATTTTTCAAAACGTTTACAGTTTACAAAGTAGCAAATATAATGATAAAGAATTATTATTTATCTTTTTTATATATGAGAGGGAAACAAATTATTTAAAAAACCTTGTTGATTAGTAAGATATTAGTTGTTTTAAAAAAAAGACAAAAAAAACCTCGATGAAAATCGAGGTTTTTATTTTATTATCAAATAATAGTATATACTTATTGTTTAACTACTTTTTGAGAAATAGTTCCTGAAGTAGTTTCTATAGTAAGAATATAAACACCTTCCGCAAGATTAGCAATATCCATAGAACCATTAACTAATTGAACATTAGTGTTTTTTCCTAAAATATCAAAAAGATTTGTGCTTTTAACTTCTAAACTAGAAGATACTTCTATGTTAAGAACATTATTAGCAGGGTTTGGATAAATTGATGCTAATCCTGTAAGTTCATCATTAACTTCTGCAGCATCTGTACCAATAACATTCATAACATGCCATCTGTCAGCAAATCCTAAAGAAGCATAAGTACCAGCCGTAGCTAAGCCACAATCAACTGCAGTAATCCATGAATCATCATTAGATGCCACATCAGTAGCTGCTAATCTAAATCCAGTTACACCATCATTAAGAACGGCTAATTCTACTACTAATACACCACCAGCAGGAACAATAGCAAGATCAGTTAAAGTTACTGAAACGACACTTAATTCATCTGCAGAAGAAATAGTAGTTACCTCTGAATACAATAAAGTTAAGTTTCCATTTGGATCTCCTGAATCAGTAGTATAAAGGTTAATGGTTACTGGATAAATATCTCCAGGTGCATTAAGAACTTCATCCACACCAAATTCAATAGTATTAATAGCCCAAACATCGGTAATACCAAAATCGTTTGCCAAGTCAAATACACCTGACAATTGATTATCTGTAGTAACACCAGAACTTTGACATGTTAGTCCCAAACCATCAACGATAACTTGAGAATTGTTGTGTGTGACTGTTTGTGCATTTATTGTAAAACTTACAACCATAGCCACCATTAATAAAGTAATTTTTTTCATCATAATTAAAGATTTAAAATTGTTAAAAAATAATCTAACAAATATATGTTTTTTTTTATTAGTAATGTTATTCTAATACAGAAATCACCTATCTTTGGATTTAAGTTGAATAAAAATGTTCAGTAATTTTAAAAAAATTAAAAAAAATGTTCAAAAAAATAGTATTAATAGTTTTGGTATTACAAGTTACAGCATGTAACGAATTACAACAAGTATTAGAAGGAGCAGGATTAGGCGTTTCAGAATTTGAAATAGCCAGTGGGCTTAAAGAAGCTCTAGAAAATGGGGTGACAAACCAAGTGAGTACTTTAGCGATACAAGATGGTTTTTTTAAGAATGAACTTGTAAAAATATTACTTCCTCAGGAGTTACAAAAAGTGGATAGAGCGCTGAGAGATATTGGCTTGTCAAGTTTAGCTGATGAAGGACTCAAAGTTTTAAATCGAGCAGCTGAAGACGCAGTTGGTGAGGCTATTCCTATATTCAAAGATGCCATATTAAGTATGTCATTTACTGATGCGAGGAATATTTTAATGGGCTCTCAAGATGCAGCAACCCAATATTTGCAAAGTTCAACTTCAACTAGTTTGCGTGGAAAGTTTAGTCCAATTATTCAAAATTCATTTCAAAAAGTGGGTGCTGATCGTGTTTGGAATAATGTGATTACAACCTATAATAAAATACCTTTTGTAAACAAAGTAAATCCTAATTTAACGGAATATACAACAGATCAGGCTATGAAAGGTGTTTTTACCATGGTAGCTGTTGAAGAACAAAAAATTAGAACTAGTATTAAAAGTCGTACTTCTGATTTGTTGCGACGTGTTTTTAATTTACAAGACAAAACGCAGTATTAATAAACGTTCAATTTTTTTAAGCAGATGAGGGAGACTTCTTATGGTTTGTACTTCGTGTGGAATAAACTTCTTGTTTTTAATAAAGAAAAAGACCAACTGAAAAGTTGGTCTTTGTGCGGATGGGGAGACTCGAACTCCCACGCCGTGAAGCACTAGATCCTAAATCTAGCGTGTCTACCAATTCCACCACACCCGCATTATTTAAGTGCGCAAATTTACACATATTTTTGAAATCCCAACTAATATTTTTAGGTTTAGCTTTATTTTTTTTGACTGAAAAGCTTTTCTTTGCAAAACTTAAGAACTATTATAATGAATAAACGATTAGTTGCGTTTATATTGGCATTTTCAGCTTCGCTTATTTACGGAGTTTCGTTTACCATAGCCAAAGAGGTTATGCCATTATATATAAAACCCTTTGGGTTTATTTTATTACGTGTAGCTGGAGCTACATTGTTATTTTGGTTTATAAGTTTAAGTATTCCAAAAGAAAAGATAGTTTTTAATGATTTTATTAGAATCTTTTTTGCGGCACTATTTGGCGTAGTTATTAATATGCTTGCTTTTTTTAAAGGACTGAGTTTAACAACTCCGATTAATGGCTCGGTTATCATGACTACATCACCCATTATCGTACTTCTTTTCTCGTTTAAAATTCTTAGAGATAAGATTACTATAAAAAAAATAATTGGAATTTTATTAGGAATGACAGGAGCTATTATTTTGGTTACTTATGGCCCAAAGGCTGTTTATAATGCCCCAAACATTAGATGGGGAAATTTTCTAATATTTATAAATGCCTCTTCTTATGGATTGTATTTAATTGTTGCAAAGCCACTTCTTAAGAAGTATCATCCTTTTCACTTAGTTAAATGGATGTATTTAATGGGACTTGTGATGGTTATACCCTTTGGGTTAGGTGAAGTACAAGAAGCTAATTGGTATTTAATTCCAATAGATGCTTTATATAAAATTGGGTTTATTGTATTTTTCACAACATTCCTAACCTATCTTTTTAATCTGTTGGCTTTAAGGAGTTTAAAAGCAACTACATTAAGTGTGTTTTTATACCTACAACCCTTAATAGCGAGTATTTATGCAATTTTTATGGGAAGTGATAACTTAACTTCCATCAAACTTATTGCTGCTTCTTTGATATTTTTAGGGGTATATTTGGTAAGCTATCGTAAAAAATAGGGCTTTACTTATATCAAAAAATGTACCTTTGCATTACTTAAAAATGGAGAATATATGATTGAATCAATGACTGGTTTTGGCAAGGCAGTAGTACAACTACCTACTAAAAAGGTGACTATAGAAATTAGATCACTTAATAGTAAAAATATGGATATTACAGCACGAATACCTGTGACTTACAAGGAAAAAGAATTAGAAGTGCGCAAGAAATTAGCCCTTAAATTAGTGCGTGGAAAAATAACTTTTAGTTTGTTTATAGAGTCTACAGGTGTTGATAGTTCCATAAAGATAAATACGGCTGTTGTTAATAAATATCTAGATGAATTAAGAGTATTAAGAACAAATGATTCTGAAAATTTACTAGAAATTGCTATGCGTTTACCCGATACTGTAAGTAGTGTAAAAGAAGAATTAGATCCACAAGAGTGGAAAATTATTGCTAATGGTATAGATGAAGCCCTTGAAGAAATTGTTGAATATAGGAAAGCGGAAGGAGCAGTATTAGAAAAGGATTTTATTAATAGGGTAAGTATTATTAGTGATTTATTAGAGCAAGTGAACTTGTTAGATCCAGAAAGAAAAAAGGATTTAAGAGATAGATTAAGAAAAGCTATTGATGAGTTGAAGCAAAAAGTAGATGAAAATCGTTTCGAACAAGAATTGATCTTTTATTTAGAAAAATTAGATATAACCGAAGAACAGGTTAGATTAAAAAATCATTTAGATTACTATCTTGAAATGTTGAATTCAGATGAATCAAATGGAAGAAAACTCGGTTTTATTACACAAGAAATGGGAAGAGAAATAAATACACTCGGCTCTAAAGCCAATTTTGCATCTATGCAAAAGATTGTCATTCAAATGAAAGACGAATTAGAAAAAATTAAAGAACAAAATTTAAACATCTTATAATGTCTTTAGGGAAACTTATTGTTTTTTCGGCTCCATCAGGTTCTGGTAAGACTAGTATTGTTCATTATTTATTAGAGCAACACGATTTGAAATTAGTGTTTTCTGTATCAGCAACTTCTCGAAAATTAAGAGGTAGTGAAAAAGATGGTAAGGATTATTATTTTATAAGTACAAAAAAGTTTAAAAAAGAAATTAAAAAAGAAGCCTTTGCCGAGTGGGAAGAAGTTTATAAAGATCATTTGTACGGTACTTACAAAAAAGAGATTGATCGTATTCGTCAACAAGGAAAAAATGTTGTTTTTGATATTGATGTGGAAGGAGGTTTAAATATTAAAAAACTATATCCCAAAGATACTTTAGCAGTTTTTGTTAAACCACCGTCAGTAGAAATTTTAGAGCAACGACTCAGAGATCGTAAGACAGATAATGAAGAAAAAATTCAAGAACGTCTCGCAAAAGTTACCAAAGAATTAGGATATCAAGATCAATTTGATACCATTATTGTAAACGATGATTTATCAAAAGCACAACAAGAGGCTTATGATTTA
>JAUVBX010000019.1 GCA_030590985.1 Lutibacter sp.
GAGGATCTTATTAGTTTTATTACTTCATCAATATTATCAGAAGCTATTATTAAACCTTCTAAAATATGAGCTCTTTTTTCAGCTTTTTCTAATTCAAATTTTGTACGACGTACAACTACTTCATGTCTGTGTTCAACAAAATAATGTATTAGTTGTTTGAGATTTAGTTGCTCAGGTCGCCCGTTAACCAAGGCTACATTATTGACACTAAATGAGGTTTGTAAGGCAGTGTATTTATATAGTTTATTAAGAACGACATTTGGTATGGCATCACGTTTTAAAGTATAAACAATACGCATTCCATTACGATCAGATTCATCACGAATATTAGAAATACCTTCTAGTTTCTTATCGTTTACCATATCAGCCGTTTTCTTAATCATGTCGGCTTTGTTGACTTGATAGGGTATTTCTGTTACGATTATTGATTCACGACCTTTTAATTCTTCAAATTGAGCTTTAGCACGCATTACAACTCGACCTCTACCCGTATGAAAAGCATCTTTAACACCGTCATAACCATAAATAGTTCCACCAGTAGGGAAATCAGGAGCTTTGATAAATTCCATCAATTCATCAATTTCAATAGCATTATTATCGATATAAGCCATGGTTCCATCAATTACCTCAGTTAAATTGTGAGGTGCCATATTTGTTGCCATACCAACGGCAATACCAGATGCTCCATTGACTAATAAGTTAGGAATACGAGTTGGTAATACGGTGGGTTCATACAAAGTATCGTCAAAATTTAATCGATGATCAACGGTATCTTTTTCAATATCACCCAACATATCTTCCGATATCTTTTGCATACGTGCCTCAGTATATCGCATTGCAGCTGGGTTATCACCATCAACAGAACCAAAATTCCCTTGACCATCAACCATTAAATATCGCATGCTCCAAGGTTGTGCCATACGTACCATAGAATCATATACCGAAGTATCACCATGAGGATGGTATTTTCCTAATACTTCACCAACTATTCTTGCCGATTTTTTAAAAGAACCTGTAGCTTTTATTCCTAGTTCATGCATACCATAAAGCACTCTACGATGAACTGGTTTTAAACCATCTCTTACATCGGGTAGAGCACGTGATACAATAACCGACATTGAATAATCAATATAGGCTGATTTCATCTGTTCCTCAATATTTACAGGAATTATCTTTTCTCCATCATTCATGTTATATAGTCGTTAAATTTTGATTAAAAATTAAGATACGCAATTTACAATTTTAAGTATTTTTTTATACTATTTTCATGACTTGTTTTAGACTACTTATTAACAATTATAAGAACATATTTGCAAGTGTAAGTCACTGATATACAGAAAAAAGCAGTTACAAAATAAAAATATACCTAATTAATTATTATTTTTAACTTTTTAGAAATAAAAAAAGGTCTAATTTTACAAAACAAAAACACCAAAAAATGCACGATAATTTCTCCCCAAAAGTAAAAGATGTTATAGCCTTTAGTAAAGAAGAAGCTTTGCGATTAGGTCACGATTATATTGGTACAGAACATTTGTTGTTGGGCATTTTGCGACAAGGTGAAGGCAAGGCAATAGTTGTTTTAAACTCTTTGGATAGCGATTTAGAGAACTTGCGAAGTAAATTAGAAGGAATTAGTCCTGCAAATGGAGGAATAATTCAAAATACTAATAGAAGTTTACATCTTACAAAGCAGGCAGATAAAGCTTTAAAGACAACCTTTTTAGAGGCAAAATTGTATAAAGATAAAGCTATAAATACAATTCATTTACTACTGTGCATATTGCGTAATGATAACGATCCCGTTACAAAATTGTTAAATAAGTATAATACAACCTATAATGTAGTGCGAAGTGAATACAAATTTTTGTACACATCAAATGCTGAAAATGATAATCCTAAAGCTGAGTTTCCATCTGATGAGGGAGAATCAACAGGAGATTCACCTAAAAAACCATTTGAACCAAGTCAAAAACAACCAGGAAAGAAGTCAAAAACACCTGTTTTAGATAATTTTGGACGTGATTTAACAGTCTTAGCTCTTAAAGATGAGTTAGACCCTGTAGTAGGGAGAAAAAAGGAAATAGAACGTGTTTCACAAATATTAAGCAGACGTAAAAAAAATAATCCTATGCTTATTGGAGAGCCAGGAGTAGGTAAATCTGCTATTGCTGAAGGTTTAGCTTTACGAATTGTACAGCGAAAAGTTTCTCGAATATTATTTGATAAACGAATTGTCTCGTTAGATTTAGCGAGTCTTGTTGCGGGCACCAAATATCGTGGACAGTTTGAAGAGCGTATGAAAGCATTAATGAACGAATTACAAAAAAATGAAGATATAATTCTATTTATTGATGAGATTCATACTATTGTAGGAGCAGGGGGAGCAACAGGATCTTTAGATGCCTCAAACATGCTAAAACCAGCTCTTGCTCGAGGAGAGATACAATGTATTGGAGCCACTACGTTAGACGAATATCGTCAACATATTGAAAAAGACGGTGCCTTAGAACGTCGTTTCCAAAAAATAATGATTGAACCAACTTCTATTGAGGAAACAATAGAGATTTTACACAATATTAAAGATAAATATGAGGAACATCATAATGTAACTTTTACAGATGAAGCTATAGAGGCCTGTGTGAAATTGACAAGTCGCTATATGACGGAACGTTTTCTACCAGACAAAGCTATAGATGCGATGGATGAAGCAGGTTCGCGTATTCATATTATTAATATTGTGGTTCCGAAAGAAGTATTAGCACTAGAAGAAGAACTAGAAGTGATTAAAGCTAAGAAGACAAATGCTGTTAAGACCCAAAAATATGAAGAAGCTGCTCGTTTACGAGATGATGAAAAGCGAATAGAAAATGAACTTCAAGAAGAACAAAATAAATGGGAAGATGCCTCAAAATTACATAGAGAAATTGTTACTGAAGATAATGTTGCTGAAGTTGTTTCTATGATGACAGGAATACCTGTAACAAGAGTTGTAGAAGCTGAAAGCAATCGTTTAAAAGAATTACCACAACTTATTAAAAATAAAGTTATTGGTCAAGATGAAGCAGTCGAGAAAGTAGTGAAAGCAATACAGCGTAATAGAGTAGGGCTAAAAGACCCCGATAAACCGATTGGTTCTTTTATTTTCTTAGGTCAAACAGGTGTTGGAAAAACCCAATTAGCTAAAGTTCTTTCAAGAGAATTATTTGATTCAGAAGATTCACTTATTCGTGTTGATATGAGTGAATATATGGAAAAATTTGCTATATCGCGTCTTATTGGTGCACCTCCAGGCTATGTAGGTTATGAAGAAGGTGGACAATTAACAGAAAAAGTACGTCGTAAGCCCTATTCTGTGGTCTTACTAGATGAAATTGAAAAGGCACATCCTGATGTATTCAACACGTTGTTACAGATACTTGATGATGGTTATATTACTGATAGTTTAGGAAGACGTATAGATTTTAGAAATACGATTATTATTATGACTTCTAATATCGGGACACGTCAATTAAAAGACTTTGGTCAAGGAGTTGGTTTTAGTACAAAAGCTAAAAATGAACAAGCAGATGAACATGCAAAAAGTGTGATAGAAAATGCCATGAAAAAGAGTTTTGCACCTGAATTTTTAAACCGTATTGACGATGTTATTGTTTTTAATGCGCTTGAACGAGAATCAATTCATCAAATTATTGATATTGAATTAGAAAAACTGTTTAATAGAGTAAAAGAATTAGATTATAACCTCACACTAACAGATACTGCAAAGGACTTTGTAGCAGATAAGGGCTTTGATAAAAAATATGGTGCACGACCACTAAAACGTGCTATTCAAAAGTATGTTGAAGACGCTTTGGCTGAAAAAATTGTCAATGCTAAACTGAAAGAAGGTGATAGTATTGTAATGGATTTCGATAAAGAAAAGGAAGAACTCACCATAGAAATTATTAAAGGAAAAAAAGCAAAAGAAATAAAAAAATAAAATTCAAAAAAGCAATTTTATTAAAAAATAGAGTTCCTACTCGTATAATCTAATGTTACGAAAACTTCACCAAACTAGTACACTCGAAATTTATTCGGCAATTATCGATACAGAACTTCATTTACCTTACGCAGAACAAGGAATAAGTGCTGGTTTTCCATCACCAGCTGATGATTTTTTGGATATTTCAATTGATTTAAATAAGGAACTCATCAAAAACCCAAGTGCTACTTTTTATGGCCGTGTTAAGGGTGATTCAATGAAAAATGCAGGTTTAGAAAGTGGTGATTTACTTATTATTGACAAGAGTTTAGAACCTGTTGACAATAAAATAGCAGTCTGTTTCATCGATGGTGAATTTACAGTAAAACGTATCAAAATTGAATCAACAATCATTTGGTTGATTGCTGAAAACGATGCTTATAAACCCATAAAAGTAACTGCCGATAATGAATTTGTTATTTGGGGAATTGTAACTACTGTGATCAAAAAGGTGTAGCAGCTTATTTTATATCCCTGTAAAATTAAAAGGTGTGATTGCTTTTAATTCATTTTTTATTTTATTATTAATATCTAAATTGTCTATAAACCGATGAATAGAATCTTCGGTTATTTTTTCATTTTTACGAGTTAATTTTTTTAAAGCTTCGTATGGATTAGGATAATTTTCCCTACGCAAAATAGTTTGTATTGCTTCGGCAACTACAGCCCAATTGTTTTCTAAATCTCGATTTATCACATCCTTATTTACAATAAGTTTATTCAATCCTTTTACAGTGGAAGTAAAAGCAATTAAAATATGTGCAAAAGGCATTCCTACATTACGAAGTACGGTGCTGTCGGTTAAGTCTCTTTGTAAACGAGAGATTGGTAATTTTGCCGATAAATGTTCTAATAGGGCATTGGCAATACCTAAATTTCCTTCAGCATTTTCAAAATCTATTGGGTTAACTTTGTGAGGCATAGCAGAGGATCCTACTTCTCCTTTTTTAATCTTTTGTTGGAAATAACTCAAAGATATATAGGTCCAAATATCACGGTTAAAATCAATTAGAATGGTATTGATACGTTTCATCGCGTCAAAAATACCTGCAATATGGTCGTAATGTTCGATTTGTGTAGTAGGAAATGAATAATGTAAACCCAATACTTTTTCAACAAAGTGGCTTCCAAACATTTTCCAATCTATTTTAGGGTAGGCAACATGATGGGCGTTAAAATTACCAGTTGCTCCTCCAAATTTAGCAGCATAAGGTACCGTTTGTAAGCTTTTAATTTGTTGCTTAAGTCGTTCTACAAACACATTTATTTCTTTTCCTAAACGAGTTGGAGAAGCTGGTTGTCCGTGTGTACGTGCTAGCATAGGTATCTTATCCCATTCGTTACTTAATTTTCGGAGTTTTGAAAGTACTTTTGCTAATTCAGGATAATACACTTCATCAAATGCGTCATTAATAGATAGAGGTACTGCTGTATTGTTAATATCTTGTGATGTGAGTCCAAAATGTACAAATTCTTTATGAGCTTGTAATTGTAATTCGTCCATTTTATCTTTGATGAAATACTCAACGGCTTTAATATCGTGGTTGGTTATTCTTTCAATTTCTTTAATTTTTTTGGTGTCCTCTGTTGAGAAATTTTGGTAAATCTTACGTAAGTCTTTAAAAGTTATTGATTTAACATCTTTTAACTGAGGAAGGGGTAATTCACATAATGCAATAAAATATTCAATTTCGACTTTTATACGATATTTAAATAGGGCTTTTTCAGAAAAAAAGGTAGAAAGTGACTTAGTTTTATTGTGGTAACGTCCGTCAATAGGTGATACAGCTGTTAATTCGTTTAAAGACATTTTATACAGAAATTAGATGTGCAAATTACAACTTTTTAAAATTTTCTCAAACTTAAGATTTATGAAAAATTAATTTGCTAGTAAATGTAATATTTTTTTACCATGAGCTTTATAGGCAACACTTCTAATGTTTATATTTTGTTGAATTATATTTTTAAGTTCAGGATGAACCCAATTCAAATTATCAAAGGCTAGACTTCCAAAATAATACAAAGTATCCATAGTATAGGCTTGTGCGGCAACTTTATTCTCACCTATCATCCAATCAAATCCCGTTTCAATAATCAATTCAATATGTTTATTTGTTAATTTATCTTGAAACAATTTGTCTTTCTTTTTCACATAAGCTATTGCAATCCATTTATTAATTTTAGCGGTAGGTCGTATGGCACTTTGATTCTTAAGTAAACGGATTTTTTTTGTGTAAAAATCTAAAAAAGGGAGAATCCAATCAAGATGTCTTTCAAGGACAAATTCTAATACCCAAGCTGCTTTATAATGTAATTTAAAATTCATGTCAAAAGTTAGCTTTAATAAATCAGAAAATTTGTCAGGATTTTGTAAGAAATAATTGGCTGCTCTTAACCTATTTACACGAGCAGCACTCCCCATAGTGGTAATGATATTTTTAACTTCACTATTTGGCATCCGTTTTCCTTTTCTTTTCGTTTTTACGTGGTGATAATTTATAAATCAACCAACCAAAGCCAATTGTAAAGTGAAGCACAATAACTATTAAACCAATTTTTACCCAAATACTCATTTTTTAAATTTTAATTTCACAAAGGTATAAATTATTGATTTGAAAATTAGTCTATTACATTTTAATATGATATTTTCTGAATTTTTGTATCAATTTTTTAATAAATATTTTAAGTTTGCAGCTTAATTAATTTAAACAATAACAATTTATGAAACTAACTAACAAATTATCAATTATTACAATACTCTTATTTAGCATTATTATTTTTACTTCCTGTGGAGATGATAAATCTAAAAAAGCAGGTCCTGCTGCTCAAGAAGAAGTAAAAGAAGTAGTTAAGGAAGAAACTAAAAAAGCGAATAATTTTTCTAAAATAGATACGGATCAAGATAAAAAAATTACAAAAGATGAATTTGCATCTTACGGAAAAACATCGTTCACAGAAAAAGATAAAAATGCAAATGGTAAAATAGAAAAAGATGAATGTCCTAATTTTGAAGAATTCAATACTGATGAAGATGATTTTCTTTCAGAAGAAGAGTTTGTAAAAGGTCGTGAAACAATGTTTGCTAAAATGGACACTAATGCAGATGGTTCAATAGACAAAGAAGAAATGGATATGTTTATGACTGCTATCATACAAGAAGGATAATGTGGTGAAGGTAAATGCGGAAAAGCAGAAAAAGAATCAAAAGAAATGAAATGTGCTCCAGGAAAATGTGGAAAATAATTCACTACTACAAAATTTTACAAAAAACCGCTTACAATTTGTAAGCGGTTTTTTGTTATTTAAAACTGAGTAATATTAGCATTGCTTTCTTATTAATTTATTAACTTTTTTTAGATACTTAAGAAATCTGTTAAACAATCAAAATCTAGTGTCTTACATCTTTTTGTCTTAGGTCTAAAATTGTTATTTCTATCACATTTTTTAGTTACTTTTGTCTACATAAAATACTTATAAAATGAAGCAACTTATAGAATGTGTCCCAAATGTTAGTGAAGGACGTGATATCGAAAAAATAAATCAAATAACTTCGGTTGTAGAAACAGTAGAAGGTGTAAAATTACTAGATGTAGATCCTGGAAATGCTACTAATCGTACGGTAATAACATTTGTCGGTCCTCCACAACAAGTGATAGAAGCCGCTTTTTTACTTATTAAAAAGGCATCTGAATTAATCGATATGAGTAAGCATTCAGGAGAACATCCACGTTTTGGAGCTACTGATGTTTGTCCATTAGTGCCAATTGCGGGAATAACAATGGAAGAAACAGCTAAGTATGCACACAAACTAGGTGCACGAGTAGGTAAAGACTTAGGTATCCCAGGCTATTTTTACGAAAATGCAGCTAAAGAAGAAAAACGACGTAATCTAGCAAGTTGTCGTTCTGGAGAATATGAAGGATTGTCTAAAAAATTAAGTAACCCAGATTGGAAACCTGATTTTGGTCCTGTAGAGTTTAATAATAGTGTGCTAAAAAGTGGAGCTACAGCCATTTCTGCACGTGATTTCTTGGTAGCCTATAATGTAAATTTAAATTCAACTTCTACCCGTAGGGCAAATGCTATTGCTTTTGACATAAGAGAAGCGGGGCGAGTTAAACTGGTTAATGGAAAAAAAGTACTAGATAAAGATGGTAATACAGAACGTATTCCAGGAAAATTAAAAGCAATTAAAGGGATTGGTTGGTATATTGAGGAATATGGTATTGCTCAAATTTCATATAATTTAACAAATATCAATATTACCTCTATGCACGTAGCTTTTGACGAAACTGTTAAAAGTGCTACTCGTAGAGGTTTGCGTGTAACAGGTTCAGAGTTAATAGGTTTAATACCTTTACAAGCGATGTTAGACGCTGGAGATTTTTTCTTAAAAAGACAAGAACGTTCCTTAGGAATATCAGATTCTGAAAAGATAAAAATTGCGGTAAAATCTTTAGGTTTAGATGATTTAAAACCTTTTAAACCAAGAGAAAGAATTATTGAATACTTATTAGAAGAAAATAAAGTACAATTAGTTGACATGACTGTAAAAGGTTTTGCAGAAGAAACAGCATCCGAATCTATGGCACCTGGCGGAGGATCAATTGCAGCTTATGTTGGAGCTTTGGGAGTTTCTTTGGGAACCATGGTTGCCAATTTATCAGCACACAAAGCAGGTTGGGATGCTAAATGGGAATACTATTCCGATTGGGCAGTAAAAGGACAAGCCTACAAAAACAAGCTCTTATATTTGGTAGATGAAGATACCAATGCCTTTAATAAGATTATCGATGCCTTTAGAATGCCAAAAGGATCAGATATAGAAAAAAAATTAAAAGCCGAAGCTTTAGAAAAAGCGACACAATACGCAACAGAAATTCCTTTCCAAGTTATGGAAACTGCCTATAAATCTATGGAAGTAATGGAAGAAATGGCTGAAAAAGGTTTACAAAACTCATTATCTGATGCAGGGGTTGGTATGCTATGTGCCAAAACGGCAGTTATTGGAGCCTATTTTAATGTAAAGATAAATACAAAGGATTTAAAAGATAGAAAATTTGCAGAAACTATTTTAAGTAAAGCAGAAACTGTTTATAATAATACTTTAATAAAAGAAGCAAAGTTGACTGCTGAGATTTTAAATAAATTAGAATGTTAAAAACAACTGTTATATTAAATGGTATAGTCATTTTCTTGAAATAAACAATTATTAATTAATGGACTATTTATATAAATTTATCTTAGTTGCTTTTATAAGTTTATCTAGTATTTCTTGTGATAAAGAAATTGATAATCCCACTGACAATTGTGTTGACTCTAATTTCTTTTCAGAATATAGTTCTAGAAGTTTTAATATGGGCTTCAGCACGTGGGCATGGGAAAACACGATAGAATCTGTAGAAAACACTTACCAGTTTATAAGTGCTAATGCCGATATTTATTCAGAACATATCGATTATAAAATTCCATGGAATTCATGGATTAATAATTTGCCATTACCAACAGAATTTACTGATGAAATAACTGGTAGAGTTTCAAGAATAATTACTAGTAATCAGTTGACTCTTTCCGTAAGTCTTTTAAATAACTCAAGAGATGATCTTGCTGCTGATTTTGATGGCTCTATTCCAAATTATACTGCACTAAATGATCAAGTAATTGAGGATGCTTATTTTAAGCATGTTCAATATTTAGTGAATCAATTTGAACCTGATTATTTAATTATTGCCATTGAAGTCAATGAATTATTGAAAAATGCACCAAGTAAGTGGAACGAATATAAATTGTTAATGGCTAATGTAAAGGCCAGAATTCAAAGTGTTTATCCTACACTTACAATTTCTGAATCTATAACCTTACACAATTTGTATCAAGTAGATGTTCAAAATCCTGATGCATTTATAAATGAAGTGGTTAACTATGCCAATACAATGGATTTTGTTGCTGTAAGTTTCTATCCTTTTTTTAAGGGACTGAATACAAAAGCAGGTTTCCAAGATGCATTTGACTTTTTACATGAAAAGATAAACAAACCAATTGCTTTTGCTGAAACCAGCCATTTATCGGAAGATTTGGCTGTTGATTCCTACAATTTATTTATTGAAGGCAACGAATGTGAACAAAAGGAGTATTTGGAATCTTTATTAATCAATGCGCAAGAACAGAACTATAAGTATATTATTTGGTGGGCTCACAGAGATTATTATGAACTTTGGTTAGCATTTCCAGAAGAATTACAAGATTTAGGTAAACTTTGGTTAAGTACAGGAATTATTGATGACGATGGAACTGAAAAAAAAGCATATAATACTTGGAGTTTAGTACTGAATAAATAAATTTGTAATCAATTACCCCAATATTTTTTATATAATGTTGAATAGATCAATAAACAACCTAATAAATATCTTATGAAAACAATAAGTATTGTATTTATTACATTTATTTTAGCCACCTCTTGTAATCAACAACCTATGCAAAAACCAGTAATTAAAACACCGTCAGTAGCCAAAATTGAAAAGGAATTTACCAATCACGGTGACAAACGAATCGACAATTACTATTGGTTAAACGAACGTGAAAATCCAGATGTAATAGCTTACTTAGAAGCTGAAAATAGCTATTATGATACAATAACTGCTCATACTAAAGTTTTCCAAAAGGAACTCTTTAAAGAAATGAAAGCCCGTATTAAGAAAGATGATGAATCTGTTCCTTATAAGAAAAATGGTTATTACTACATTACACAATATGTAAAAGGTGGGCAATATCCTATCTATTCGCGTAAAAAAGAAACATTAGAAGCTAAGAAAGAAATATTGATTGATGTCAATAAAATGGCAGAAGGGCATGATTATTATCGATTGGTGGGTTTAAATATAAGTCCAAATAATCGGTTTGCAGCTTTTGGAGTAGATACAATTAGTCGTCGTCAATATAATATTCAAATAAAAGATTTAGAAACGGGTAAAATTTATCCTGAAATCATTAAAAATACAACAGGTGGAAGTGTTTGGGCCAATGATAATAAAACTTTGTTTTATACACAAAAGAATCCAACTACTTTACGAAGTGAACGTATTTTTAAACATACACTAGGAACAGACACATCTGAAGATGTAGAAGTTTACTTTGAAGAAGATGCTACTTTTAGTGTTTATGTAACTAAAACTAAATCAGAGCAATATATTTTAATAGGTTCCTATAGTACTTTATCCTCTGAATTCCAGTATCTGAATGCAAATACCCCAAATAATCAGTTTAAAATATTTCAAGAAAGAGAACATGATTTAGAATATAGTATAGCACATTATAATGATGATTTCTATGTCTTAACTAATGCTGATAAAGCTACTAATTTTAAGATTATGAAAACTTCAGAAAAGGCTACATCCAAAGAAAACTGGAAAGAAGTTATTGCACAAAGAGATGATGTTTTACTAGAAGATATGTCTTTATTTAAAGATTATATGGTCATCGAAGAGCGTTCAAATGGTTTGAATAAAATCCGTGTAAAACGTTGGGATGATACAGATGATTATTATTTACCTTTTAATGAAGAAACCTATTCGGCTTATGTATATGTAAATCCAGAATTTGATACAAATACTATTCGATATGGGTATAACTCCCTAACCACACCAGCTTCTATTATTGATTTTGATATGAAAGATAAAACTTTTGAGGTGAAAAAGGAACAAGAAGTTTTGGGTGGAAAATTTGATAAAAAGAATTATACGAGTCTACGTTTATGGGCAACAGCACGAGATGGAAAAAAAGTGGCTATTTCTCTGGTACATCATAAAAACACCAAACTAAGTTCAAATACACCTATATTATTGTATGCTTATGGCTCGTATGGATATACGATTGACCCAAATTTTAGTACTTCTCGTTTGAGTTTATTAGACCGAGGTTTTGTTTATGCCATTGCACATGTACGAGGGGGACAGTATTTAGGGAGACAATGGTATGATGATGGTAAGTTATTACATAAAAAAAACACCTTTACTGATTTTATTGATTGTGGAAAGTACTTAATTAATAAAAAATATACATCAGCGAATCATTTGTATGCAGAGGGTGGTTCTGCAGGTGGTTTATTAATGGGAGCAATTGTAAATATGTCACCAGAGATATTCAACGGTATCATTGCAGCAGTTCCTTTTGTAGACGTAATCACTACTATGTTTGATGATAGTATACCATTAACTACCAGTGAATACGACGAATGGGGTAATCCAAATGACAAGGTTTATTATGATTATATGAAATCGTATTCTCCTTATGATAACGTGGTGGTTCAAAAATATCCAAATATGTTGGTCACAACAGGTCTACATGATTCACAGGTACAGTATTTTGAACCAGCAAAATGGGTAGCTAAAATACGTGAACTTAAAACGGATTCTAATTTGCTACTGATGCATACTAATATGGAAGCCGGTCATGGTGGGGCTTCGGGACGTTTTGATGCGCTTAAAGAAGTAGCGCGTGAACATGCTTTTTTGTTAGATTTAGAAGGGATAAATAAATAATTTCACAGGCCCATATTCACTTTAGTAGCAAATTGATATATTGCGATATATTATGTTATTTTATTTCTATTTAAAATTGATTTTTTTTCAATTTACTTTTCAATTTAATCATCTATACCTCAGTATTATTTCGTAAATTTGTGTGATTTTTTAATCTGATATTTCAGATTAGATTTATCAAGATTTTTTCAGTCAACCTAAATAATTTAATAACCTAATATTTTACAATAATGAGAATTATGAATACTTGTATCAGTAACAAAAAAAGTGTAAAGCAAACTCTAATTAAAATTTCAATTTCAATAGTTTTAATATTTGCTTCCTTCCAAGTAACGAATGCACAATCAACTAATTACAAATATTCTACTAGTATGGGTACTGGCGAATTTGAAGTGATTTATGAACAAGAGAGTGCTATTCAATTAGTAAAGAGCAACAATTCTAAAGAGAATGAGAGCATTGAAGTTATTACATCTTCTATAGATGTTGTTGTATTAAGAAGTTTAAAAACAGGAGATAAATATGTGTTCTTATATCCTGGTGATAAAACGTGGAATTCAGGAGATATAATTAGCGTTATATATGAAGTTCATGAAGATTATTCTATTGTATGGACCGATGATGAAATTGCTAATTATATGAGTGATAATTCTTTACTTGCAGCCTTGCCAGAAAACGATGAATTATATAATGCTATAATCGTTTATTATCATCAAGCAGATTAAATCAATCATTAGATTTTTTTAATTTTATTGACTAAAATATTTATTAAACTTTGTCAAAGTTTCAAACTTTGACAAAGTTTTTTTATTACTAGTGCTATTAGTATCTTTACGCCAAATAATTATTATATGAGTCGTAAAGAAGAATTTTTTAACCATATTACAGAAGGCTATCAATCAAAAGGAGATTATATTATTTTAGGTTCGGCCATGTTAGATGGTGAAACCGTTAATGAAGCTTTTGTAAAAGTGCCTTTAAAAACTTTAAATAGACACGGTTTAATAGCAGGTGCTACAGGTACAGGTAAAACAAAAAGTTTACAAGTTTTTGCAGAAAATCTTTCTGAAAAAGGAATTCCTGTATTATTGATGGATATTAAAGGTGATTTAAGTGGTTTAGCACAACCCAGTCCAGGACACCTTAAAATTGATGAACGTCATGCAGCGATTGGTTTACCTTTTGAATCTAAGTCATTTCCTGTTGAAATTCTGACTATTTCTGAACAAGATGGTGTTAGAATGCGTGCTACGGTTTCAGAATTTGGACCTGTTTTATTATCTAGAATACTAGATTTAACAGAAACACAATCAGGCATCGTATCCGTATTGTTTAAATATTGTGACGACAACAAACTTCCTTTATTAGACTTAAAAGATTTCCGAAAAATTTTACAGTATGCAACCAATGAAGGTAAAGAGGAAATTCAAAAGGAGTACGGTCGTATATCAACAGCAAGTACTGGAAGTATTTTGCGTAAAGTAGTAGAGATTGAACAACAAGGTGGTGATTTATTTTTTGGAGAAAAATCTTTTAATGTAGATGATCTAACGAGGATAGATGAGAATGGACGTGGTGTAATTTCCATATTACGACTAACCGATATTCAAGATAAACCTAAATTGTTCTCAACTTTTATGTTACAACTTCTAGCAGAAGTATATGCAACATTTCCAGAACAAGGTGATAGCGATAGACCTGAACTGATTATATTTATTGATGAAGCTCATTTGGTATTTAAAGAAGCTTCTAAAACTTTGTTATCTCAAATTGAAAGTGTTGTTAAATTGATACGTTCTAAAGGGGTAGGTTTGTATTTTGTAACACAAAACCCAAAAGATGTTCCTCAGGATGTTTTGGCTCAATTGGGTATGAAAATTCAACATGCTTTACGGGCTTTTACGGCTAAAGATCGAAAAGCAATTAAACTAGCCTCGGAGAACTATCCAGATTCCGAATATTATGATACAGATCAAGTACTCACACAATTAGGTATAGGTGAGGCTTTTGTATCTGTTTTAGATAGAAAAGGACGACCAACGCCACTTGCGGCTACTATGATGCGAGCTCCCATGAGTAGAATGGATGTATTATCAGATAGAGAATTAAAACAATTATTAGATAACTCCCGTTTAGCTACAAAATATAATCAAGATATTGATAGAGAAAGTGCTTATGAAATTTTAAATAAAAAAATTGAAATAGCTTATAAGGAAGAAGAAAAAGAACAAAAAGAGATCAAAAAAACAAAATCAAAAAGTAGTCGAACGCGCAAAAGTACACGAATGAATCCCGTATTAAAAGTAGTAACATCTGCCACATTTATTAGAGGAGTTCTAGGAATACTAAAAAGGGTAATGAAATAAAATTTGAAATAAATGAAATTATATAAGCAAATAACAGGACTATTAATTCTTATTATAAGTTTAACTAGCTGTACTAATAATTCTGATTTTCTTGTTGAAAAAGGTAGAGTAGGAGAGATAACAAAAAATACTACAGTTAAAGAACTTTCAAGTATTTTTTCTAAAGACTCATTGGTTGTAAAACTTAGTGAAGCTAAGATAGGTGAGGATCAAAACAAATATTTTCATGATGATGATGAATACTTGGTATATAATAAAGAAGGAAAGCACTTGCTAACAATTATTCCTATTAATCAACAAGACTCTTTATCTACTTTAAAAAGTATTGAAATATTTAACAATCAATATATAACTAAAAAAGGAATCTCTTTATATTCACCTTATAAAGACATTCATGCAGCTTATCAATTAAGTATTACCAATACTTTATTATCTGCACATATAGATATTGATGAGCTCAATGCAACTATGACTATCGATAAAAAAGAGATTGTTATTAATGAATTTAATCGTGATAAAATTAAAGTAGATCAGATTCCTGACTTAGCTAGGATTAAGCACTTTACTATTTGGTTTAATTAAAAAATATGAATTCTATTTATTTATTTTGAACGGCCAACAACGTATTTTTTAACAACATAGCAATTGTCATAGGTCCAACACCACCGGGAACAGGTGTAATATAAGAAGCTTTTTTACTAACACTCTCAAAATCTACATCACCAGCTAGTCGATAACCACTTTTTCGTGACTTGTCTTTGATTCGTGTGATTCCTACATCAATAATCACAGCGCCTTTTTTGACCATATCTCCTTTTAAAAACTCTGCTATTCCTAATGCAACAACTATGATATCAGCTTTTAGGGTGAGTTCCTTTAGGTTTCTTGTACGACTATGACATAGCGTTACTGTAGCATTTCCTGTTTTTCGTTTTTGACTTAATAAGATACTTATGGGACGTCCTACAATATGGCTCCTTCCGATAACTACTACATTTTTTCCAGAAGTTTCGATAGCATAACGTTCTAATAATTCTATAATTCCATAAGGAGTTGCTGGTAAGAAAGTTGGTATTTCTAATGTCATTTTTCCCACATTGGTAGGGTGGAAGCCATCTACATCCTTGTGAGGATCAACTGCCATTAAAACTTTTTGTTCATCAATATGTTTGGGTAATGGTAATTGCACGATATATCCATCAATATCGGTATCTCTATTGAGTAACTCAATTTCGTACAACAACTGTTCTTCGGTAGTATTGTCAGGTAATTCAATCAAAGTAGAATTAAAACCCACTTTTTGACAAGCCTTTACTTTGCTGTTTACATAGGTTAAACTAGCACCATCGGCTCCAACTAATAAGGCAGCTAAATGTGGAATTTTACCACCTACTTTTTTTATTTTTTCTACTTCAATTGCAATTTCCTCTTTAATGGTTGCTGCTGTTTTTTTACCGTCGAGTAGAATCATAATAGTTTGATATTGAGATTTTCTATGTAATTGGTTTTTTGCTACAAATTATTTCATGCCTCCCATCATTTGCATTACGCGACTTTTACCTCCTGGACCTTGCATCATTTTCATCATCTTACTCATTTGTGTAAACTGTTTCATCAATTGATTTATTTCCTGAACACTAGTTCCTGAGCCTTTGGCGATACGTTTTTTACGAGTTACATTAATAATTGAAGGTTCACTTCTTTCAGTAGGAGTCATAGAGTATATTATAGCTTCAATACCTTTAAAAGCATCATCATCTATATCTACATCTTTCATCATTTTTCCTGCACCAGGTATCATTCCTACCAAATCTTTCATATTACCCATCTTTTTGATCTGTTTGATTTGTTTTAGGAAATCATCAAATCCAAATTGATTTTTGGCAATTTTTTTAGATATTCTTCGTGCTTCATCTTCGTCATATTGTTCTTGTGCTCGTTCTACCAGTGAAACCACATCTCCCATACCCAAAATACGCTCAGCCATACGATTCGGGTGGAATACGTCAATTGCTTCCATCTTTTCACCAGTTCCGATAAATTTAATGGGCTTATTGACAACTGATTTAATCGTCAGAGCTGCACCACCACGAGTGTCACCATCTAATTTGGTTAAAACAACTCCTTCAAAATTTAAAATATCATTAAAAGCTTTGGCCGTATTAACCGCATCTTGACCTGTCATAGAATCTACCACAAACAAAGTTTCGTGAGGTTGCACAGCCTTGTGTATATTGGCTATTTCATTCATCATCACTTCATCAATAGCTAAACGACCTGCCGTATCTATGATAACTGTATTTTTACCAGTAGCTTTTGCGTGTTTTATTGCATTTTTAGCAATTTCAACTGGATTTTTGTTGTCTGGTTCGCTATAAACCTCAACACCAATTTGATCACCGACAACATGTAACTGTTGTATCGCTGCCGGACGATATACATCACAAGCAACTAAAAGTGGTTGTTTGCTTTTTTTGTTTTTTAGATAATTTGCTAGTTTCCCTGCAAAAGTAGTTTTACCAGAACCTTGTAAACCTGACATCAGTATAACAGTTGGTGTTCCTGATAGGTTAACACCTGCTGTTTCACCACCCATCAATTCGGTTAACTCATCTTTTACAATTTTAACTAATAATTGACTTGGATTTAAGGTAGTTAATACATCAGCACCTATAGCTTTGTCTTTTATTCTATTTGTAAAATCTTTAGCAATTTTAAAATTGACATCGGCATCTAAAAGGGCTCTACGTACCTCTTTTAGTGTTTCAGCTACATTTACTTCAGTAATTTTCCCATGCCCTTTAAGTATATGAAAGGCTTTGTCTAGTTTGTCACTTAAGTTGTTAAACATTGTATTTTTTTAAATTTTAAAAGTGCGCACAACAGGACTTGAACCTGCACGTCCGTAAGGACACAAACCCCTCAAGCTTGCGTGTCTACCAATTTCACCATGTGCGCTTAAATTAAGATTCGCAAAATTACATAATTTTATTCATATTTGTACTCCAATTAGAAAGGATGAAAAAAGCAAAAAAAATTATACTTTTAGGTTATATGGCTAGTGGCAAAAGTATATTAGGAGAAAAACTAGCCAAGACTCTTAAGCGAAAATTTATTGATTTAGATGATTATATAGCAGATTGTGAGAATTTATCTATTTCTGAACTGTTTTCACAAAAGGGAGAAGCCTTCTTTAGGGGGAAAGAATTTAAGTATCTCAAAGAATTGTTAAATAAGGATACTTCCTTTATTTTATCACTTGGAGGTGGGACACCTATTATTGATGGAGCAATGGCACTTATTAATGAGAAAAGCTTGAGTATCTATCTAAAAGCAAATACACAAACTCTATACAATCGGTTAGCTCCTGAAACAACAGAACGTCCGTTGCTAACTCATATAACCACCGATTTTTTAAAAGATTATATTAGTATGCACTTATCAAAAAGAGAAATATCCTACAAAAAAGCAGATATAACTGTTGCTGTTGATGATTTGACTACTGAAGAAATTGTTGGAAATATTCTAAAGAGTATTGATGTAATCTGAAAAAGACAAAAGATCCGCTTCCCTGCTAAAATAAGAAGTAAGACTAATTAATAACTTTATAGGGATTAGTCGATAACGGTATATAGTTCCAAAAAAAGTCTCGACTGCGCTCGACCAGACAGAAAAAAATAGAATTAAAGAATTATTTAATTTTATAAAATATAGAATAATCGTAAAAGACCCTTTATCAAACAATTTATTGAACAATGATATTTAAGTTTTTATTCCAAATAAGCATAATCACCTTTTTCTGAAAATACTACTTTAATACTATCTTGAATAGAAGTAGAAAGCGATAAACCTTTAAAATCAACTTTTATAGGATATTTTTTATGATTTCTATCGACCAAGACTACCGTAGTAAATTGTTTTAGTGGAACACTCAAAAAATGTCGAACACCATACATTAAAGTCGAGCCAGAGTTAAGTACATCATCAACTAAAACCAAGGATTTGTCACTATATTCTTCGCTTGTTAAGGTAGACTTAATAGGTTCTAGTGGGGACTTTTTATTAATTTTTACACTACATAGTTGTACCTTAACATTTGAAATACTTTCTAAAATTTTAGCAATTCTCTCTGCTAACTCATAGCCTCTCTTTTCAATTCCAGCTATTACTATTTCTTTTTCATCAGCATTTATTTCATAGATTTGGTAAGCTATGCGACGAATTTTATTAGCAATATCCGTGTGATTTAAAATAATGGTTTTAGACATGAGTTTTATTTTTATTCAAAGATACTAAAAACCTATTCTCGATCCATTTATTAATAAAAAAATACTCGAGTTAACGGTTCATTATTCTAAATTTTCTTTACATATTTTGTTATGATGACTATTTGTTGTCCTTCTACTTTTCCTTCAATATATTCGGCATTCTCATGATCTAAAGATATACGTCTGACTGCAGTTCCTCGTTTGGCGACAAAGCTAGTTCCTTTTACCTTTAAATCTTTAATAAGCACTACAGAATCACCATTTTGTAAAACGATTCCGTTGCTGTCTTTGTGAACTACTTTGTCATTAGGATATTCTCCTTCACCCGTTGCTTTTGCCCATTCTAAGGTTTCTTCTTCTAAATAGAGCATATCTAATAAATCTTGTGGCCATCCTTCTCCTCGCAATCTATGTAATAATCGCCATGCCATTACTTGAACGGCTGGAACCTCACTCCACATACTATCATTTAAACAACGCCAGTGATTGGCATTCATACTATCTGGATTCTCAATTTGATCTTTACAAGTTTCACAAACTAAGATATGGTCGTTGACATCATCAGACTGTTTTGGTTCAATTTGAATGGCAGTCAAATTTTCAGTACTAGAGCAGAGTTCACAGCTCGTATTGCTTCTAGATTCTAGAGATTTTAGGATACTCATTTAGTTGGTTTATAAGGTTGCGCAAACTTATAGAAAACAGATAAATTCACCAAAATAGCTTAGTTTGAATTAGTTTTTAAATTAGTGCCATTCTTTTTGTTCATCGTCAGTTAAGAAAGTCCATGCGACAATTCGACTGATTTTATTTCCTTGATGCATCGTGATTGTTTTGATGTCCGTAGCTCCCAATTTTTCTAATGAAGCGTACATTCCTTTAATGTTTTCTTTTTTAGAAACTAGGCTTGTAAACCAAAAACATTGTGTTTTAAATAAGGAACTCTGATATAGATAGTTATGCAAAAAGGCTTTTTCGCCACCTTTGTACCACAACTCATGGTATATGCCACTAAAATTTCTAGCTACACTTTCCTTTCCTAAACCTTTTTGTTTGGCTTCATTTGCTTGTTTGGCTTCCTCTTGAGAAGCAAAAAAGGGAGGATTACACATTGTGGCATGAAAACGATCATTTTCTTTGACAACTCCTTTAAATATTAATGATTTATCTGGTTGTAAACGTAGGCTAATTTCTTTAGACAACTTATTTTTGTCAATTATATTTTGAGCACTTTTTAAGGTGTGTTTTTCAATGTCAGTTGCTACAAATTTCCAATTATAAATCGCATTTCCTAATAAAGGATAGATACTACTTGCACCTATTCCAATATCTAGAATACTTATTTTTTCAGTCAAAGAACTATTCTTTAATAAATCAGCTAAATAGTGTATATAATCTGCTCTACCAGGAATAGGGGGTGTTAAGTTTTTATCTGAAAAAACCCAATAATTAATATTGTAATATGTTCTTAATAGAGCTGTGTTTAAAGCCTTTACTGCCTTGGGATTAGCAAAGTCAATTGTAGTAGTCTTATGTTTATTAACAAAGACGAATTCTTTTAAGGCAGGAAAATATTCACATAGTTTTGTGAAGTTATACCCTTTATTATGTTTATTATTTGGATGTAATTTTGATTTATTCTTCATCTGTATGTATTGTCTTTTATCTGTTTTCTATTTTATTCTTCAGTCTATTATCTAAAACTCCACTGTTTGTAACTACTTGTTTGCTCTAATTTGTTTTCAATTTCGTCTGGTAGTTCCGAAAAGAAATCAATTTGGGTTAAACTTTCAATTTCATCGATACTTGTCACAAAAGAATATAAAGCTTTATCAGATTTTTTATGCGGAACTAAAAATGCAATGGCTTTAACTTCAGGCTGTGTGTAATCTAAGATAATTTTATAAAAAGCTTCAGGAACAGCCACTTTTTCAGTGCCAATAGTTTTTAAATTAGGTTTTAAGATGCCTCCAGTTATTACATATATACCCTTATATTTAGTAGCCCAAAATCGCGTTTTTTGTTCTAATCTATTCCATACTCCAGCATTAAACGAATGTTCTTGAGGTGATACATTACTCATTAAAAAAGTGCCATCGTGGGCTTCTTTTGAAAATTTACGATCACCAGCAGGGCAGAGGTGCCCTTTGTCATATCCTGATTTAGAATAGTTTTTATAATGTGCTGATTTGGTTTTTATTTTCTTGTCTTTTTGAAAGTATGGACGTTTATATTTAGTATGACTAATTTGATTACTAGTTAGTTTATAGGCAACCCATTCGGATTGTTCATAATCTTCATTATATGATAAACTATAAAATTGATGTTTAATTACCTGACCCGTTGTTGAGGTGGGTGCATAATCAATAGTATCATTTAAAACAATTTTGTCAGTGTTCATTAAACTTTCTCCCCAAGCGGTATGGTCGTAGAGATAGAAACCAACTGCAAACAAAAGAGCAATGATAAGAGTTATAAATTTTTTAGTGTTCATTTTTTAAGGGAATCTCAGTATAGTTAACCGTTTTAGACAAATCTTTAAAAATATCTATAAAAACTTGAGGTGCAGTAGTTAATTTACGTTTTTGTAGGTCAATCCACGCACCATACACTTTTACTTCAGCTGCTAATTCACCGTTTTTATTATATATATGATGAACAAAACGCCAGCGTTCTAAATTTTTTGAGGCGGCTTCTAAATGCATATCCACACGAATGTCTTCTCCAAGACTAATTTCTTTAACAAAGCTCGTTTCCTCTTTAAACAAAATAGGACCAATGTTTAACTTGGCAAATTCGGAAATTGAAAAACCATGTTCAGCAAAAAAACGTACACGTACTTCTGCTGCATAGTCATTATAAGCAGTATGTCGCATATGGCGGTTTGGGTCAAAATCTGCCCATTTGGTGGTGAAAGATACTTCGTAGGTCATTGTTTAATTAGTTGGGATGCAAATGTACGTTAAATAGTAAATTTTAATTCCGTTTTCATTGAAGGTTTTAAAATTTAATTCTTTCTTTTTTTATTTTATATGCAAGTGCTTTTATGTATAGTCATTATAAAACATCTTTACATAAGGTATGTATAAGGCATCTATAAAGCATCTATAAGGGAACAATAGGAGAACATTTTAATATATTCTACAAAAGATATATATCTATTTCTAAAAACTACTTTATTGATTGATTAAAAGATCTATATCTTTTAGCGTAAACAACTTGTTGAATAAATAATGTTTAGCTGTTTTGTTGTATTATTGTATTGAGTTAATTAAAACTAAATGCTATGGCAATTTCTTTTAAAATGTTACCTAAGAAAAACATGTTACTCAATCCGCCACAGATACGTTATTATCCTATTGCGGTAAGTCAGGGTGAAACCACTATATCACAATTGTCTGAAATTATAAGTTCACGAAGTACAGTGACCAAAGCCGATATTTATGCAAGTTTAATCAGCTTGACAGAAGTGATTGGTGAGGAATTAGCTAAGGGACGTATTGTACGTTTGCTTGAATTGGGATCTTTTCAAATTACACTTCAAGGTTTACCAGCAGAAAGTTCCGAAGCAATTGGGAAATCAAATATTAAAAATGGGCGTATTGTTTTTAAACCTGGACAAAAATTAAAAAAGATGTTACAAAGTTTAGATTATAAACGCTTGTGGTAACGGTCGGTGTAAAAGCAGTGGCGACAACTATCGACAAATGCTCTTACAATTATTAATGCTCAAATTTAGTGATAAATTTGATTTGAAACGATTTGTTAGCCATTGATTTTACACAATGTTGGCAACTGGCTACCAGTCTTTTAACGAATTCTTTTCATTTTTATTGGGTCTTGTCTTGTTGGAAAAACGTCAACAATTTCAATCCTATTTTCATCAGAATTAATCCAATAAATAATTTTGTAATTTGTATAAATCAAATATCGAAAATCATATTTACGATTTTCTAAATATGGCTCTTTTTGTCCAATTTCGGGATGTGTTTTGAGAATATCGGGCTTATCACTTATTTCATCAACTACCCTTTTAGCAACTCTTTCATTTACATTTTTTGCGTAAAATTTAAATATATCTTTTAGCTCAGTCTTAGCAAAGTCAGTCCAATGAATTGTTAACTCCATGTTTTAATTTCAGCTTTTAAGACACTTGTTTCTGTCAAACGTCCATTCTTTGAGTCAGCCATTGACTTATCAATTCGTTTATTCAATTCATCTTTTGACATAGGTTCAAATTTATCATTTGAATCACTACGTTTTAATTTCAGCAATAGATTTTCAAATTGAGAAACAATATCGCTGTTTTGCAGATTCATAAATTTATCCAAAAATGTTATTTTTCGTGCTTCTAAATCCATTTTACTTTCATTTTATCCAAAATTACAATTTTTATTTCACTTTCACTTTATATAACATGACTTTCTAGTATTCTTTGAGTCCCAAATATTTTTAAAATATATGAACACTTCTATTGCTCGTTTTTTAATACTATTATTTTTTCAATCTCTAATTCATATATCCCCCAATATCCTGATTCACCACCTTTAAATAAAATAGTAGTAGGCTGATTACAGTTTGGACAATAAAAGTCCAAAGAATATAATGTAATAAGATCAGCTGTATTCTTGATATATTTATCTATGATTATCTTATCATTTAGTTGAATATTTGTGTTTTTTGAATTATTATGCTTTTCAAAATCATATGGTTTAAATGATATTTTATAATTACAGTTTTCACAAGAATATACAATTGGAATTGTTCTATCTGCAACAGATGTTTCGGCAGAACTAAATCTGTGAGGTGATGGATTATATTCCTTTGTGGATAAATATTTTTCTATTTCTATCTCAACTATCCTTCTCATTTCATTTCTTGAATTTAGATTTTCATTCTGAGCTTGTTGCCAACAACTGTATAAACACAAGTCTTATTGCGTTTATCTGTCTTATATCTGCAAGTTATCATTATTAAATAAACTATCAAAGAATTAAATGTCTTATTATTACTATAA